>JBDSIH010000341.1:0-5260 GCA_039918055.1 Chthoniobacterales bacterium | reverse complement strand
TGGCACGGGTGCCGATATCGATGGTGTAGACTTCTGGCGGCGAGCTGCTCTGGACGCCATTTACCAGAGTCATCACATCCTTGATGCGGTACAGGGAGTTCAGGAGAGGGTGATCCATCGGAATGCGCATGAATTTCTTCTGGGGAAATACCCGATGCATCTCTCGCACGACGCTCTGGTTAAATTCATCCATGCCACGGGCGGCATTAAAGATGATCGTTCCGCCCGCCATCAGGTAGCGGCGCAGGTTTTCTACTTCCGCATCGGTCAGAACGAAGTCGTAATCGCCCGTCATGTAAAGGATGGGAATATCAACCGGGTCGAAATCGGGGCTGGAAAGGGGCTTGGTATCGTACTGGTAATTATTGCCGTCTTTCAGGCGCTCATTGCTGGTGATGATCAGATTAGAGGCATCGTTGGGAAAGCTCTGCCACTGGTCAAACATCTGCACAGTGCCATCAGGGCGGACGTATTTAAGCTTTTCTCCGTATTTTACCTTATACATCACCGTCAGGTTGGTCGGTGGTGGCGGGCTTCTGTCCTGCGTTTTGCGCATGGACGGTCCATTTGTCAGAAAAAGGCCGAGTTCTTCACCGCTTGCCTGTGTCTTGGGCGGTGACTTTGCAGCAGGAGGAATAGGTGCTTCCGCAGGAGGGAAGCTAACCGCACGCTGGGCCTCTGCCCGAAAGGACAATGCGCAGGAGCAAAAAATCAACAGGGCTAAAAAAATCTTCATGGAATGTTCACTTCCAAAGTCGGTTTTGAATCACTGATTTCGGAACGATACCACGAATCTTCCGGTTTAATAGCGAGAGTTTTCAGGATTTTAGGCTTATCCGTGGCTTTTGCCGCAGGTTCCATGACGGTCAGGGTATAATCGATCGGGCCAAGCGCTTTGCCATCCCGGGCTATGCCCCATGTATTCACGACAAGGGCGCTGGGGCTATCGGCGGGAGGCGTGGTATCGGAGCGGACGATGGCTGGAGAGTTGCGGACGTTGAGATCCATCGCTCCGGGGGCCAGCGGTTTGTCCGGCTTGGCGGTTTTAATATCCACCACGACATTATCCGGAACTTTGCCGGTAAGTTTCACAACTACGAATTGCATGGCCTGTACCCAGGGCAGCTCGGGCTGAGTATTCGGAGCGCCGGTTGTCTTGATCTGCGCTTTTTTGATATCACAATTAAGCAGGGAAAGCGAAGAGCTCACCAGGGTAACGGTAGGCGTTTTGGAGTCTGAGATACGAACATTCGTCAGCTGTGCAACAGAAGAAGTGGATTCAATGGCGAGTTTGCAGTTCTCGATGCTGGTGTCTTCGATCGAGCCTGTCATGGAGGTAAGCTGAATTCCCGATTCACAATCCTTCACGGTATTGCGCTTCATCATTCCGTTTGGCGACGTCCAGCTGATGCCATTAATGCATTTTTCGATGGTATTTCCTGTCGCACTGCACTCACCCCTGACCTGAAGACCCCAGCGGGCCGGACCGGTAAGTTTATTGTCGCGAATATCCGCAAGAGGACAGCCAGCAACATTCAGAATAGCTAACGCCATGGGATTTACCGGCTCTGGAGTAAAGATATTTTTAAGGATTGCGGGTGTATCGCAGCCCGTCAGGTTGAGGCAACTGGAGCGTGCGAACATGTTTGAAATAAGGTTCAGGCGTTCATTGGGTTTGCTTCCGGTATTGTCGATGTTCGTGGCATCGATGCGGATGTACTCAATCTGCGCATGCTGGATATCCAGCATGGTATTTTTTTCGGCGGTAATAATGCCAAGTTCACTCTGTGGCACAAGTGGAGGAGCGCTGATGATGACATTACACTTGTTCTCGGGCAGATCGCTGCGGCCGACGACGGCCAGGGATCCTCCGCGTAAAATACTGAGCTTGCGGCTTGCGTTATCAGGACCTGCGAGGCGCAACTCCATATGCGTTTTATCGTCGTCGCTTGCATCGATCTTAATGGAACCGTAGGACTCGATGATGCCGGCCACATTCATGATGATGGGGTGCTTTTCCCCCGTCTGATTTGTCTGAAAAATAAGCGCGCCGCTCGGATCGATGAGCAGGGATGCGCAGGTGGGTTTGTCCGCATCATTACGGTCGAAGATCACGACATCGCGCGCGGCTATGACGGCGACATCTGCAGCCTGCGGGACTTTGCCTTTCGTCCAGGTATTCGGATTGCTCCAGTCACCGCCGCCAAGACCTTTCGAATGAATTTCCTCCGCATAAAGCGGTGCGGAAAAGATAAGAACTACCAGAAGGAAATAGGTTTTTTTCATAGAGGGTCGCTTCCTTGCACAAAGTTATTCAATGCGTCATTTTCGCGGTCTGTGACAGGAAGAATTTTCACCGCATCCATCATGAGAGTGCCGTAGATCGAGGGAAAGCTGATATTTAGGACTCCATCCTGGCTGACTGGAGCCTTCAGAAGCACTCCGGATTTACGCCATTGCCCAAAAGTACGGTCCAGGGCCATTGTCACCATCCCGCCGTCATCGTTGGTGTCGCCGTTCGATCCCATCAGAGAAACCGTCACCGAAGGAGTCGAGCCTCCCATCCAGTCCCGATACCAAAACTCGACCCAATAGCAGCTATTTGGGGTCATGTTGCTCACCGGCTTCAGGTAATTAAATTTTAGCGGGTCTTTATAGGCGACCATCAGTCCTACATGCGGTCCCATCATGCCCAGCAGCGGCGTGAATTTAAAATTTTCGGGCTTCCCGGGGTTCTGATGCTCGTCGGGCTCAAACCCGGTTATAAATCCGGCGTATTCGATGTCGGTGCTTGCGGCGGCCGGTTTTTTGTCGGCGTGTGCAATATGGGCTTCCACGACCTGACGGTATTTGGCGATTTTTTTCTTTTCGTAGAATTCGGGGAAGGATTCCTTGAGTGTATCCAGGCACTTTAGCGTTTTATCAAATTCCCCCATCCGGTAGTAGCAATCGGCAATGCCATAGAATGCCTGATCGCGGTAGCCGCTCCACTGGCTGAGCTTCAGGAGAACTTCGTAATTACGAATGGCATCCTCATAGCGCCCGGCATTCCGGTAGGACTCTGCGCGTAAAAAAAGATAAAATCCCTGCAGCTTCTGTTCCGGAAAATCCAGTTCCATGCGTTCAAGTAATCGGCGGCTTTGGCGGACATCCCCGGCATGCAGGCGTTGATCGGCTATTCTTAAAAGCGCGCCCTGCCGTATGGCATTTATCGATCCGGAAGATTGAAACTTCTCTCCGCCAAGATCCTTTGCCATGCGGTAATGCGCGTCCGCCTGCGGTATGTCGCCGGTCTCGGCAAACATATCTCCCCAGTGAATGGCGGCCAGCCGGATTTCCGGGGTGCCCGTTCCGCGATGTTCGTTAATCAGTTTTTCGTACAGCCGGCCCGCGTTGTCGTAGTCTTTGAGATTGATGCGGTAAATATCCGCCATCGTCAGCATGACCTGCACCTGGAGGTTTGGAAGTTTGCGGAACTCATTCAGCGCCGTGTCCATGAGCTTAGCGGCCTGAACTCCCTTGCCTTGCTCCGCCATCGCCTGCATCAGCGTGACATAAAAAATTTTCCGCCGCTGCGCGTCATTGCCATTCAATGTCAGCAGATAGCGCGACAGCTTTTCCAGTTGCGGCCATCGTTCCTTCTGTTCGCAGATCAGTAAAAAATCAAAAATCGTGTTAATCCTCTGCGGATCAAATTTCATCCAGTCCATCGCTGCGAATAATTTGGTGGCAATCGCCAGCGAAAACGGACTCGTGGCCACGGGCGCGGTATAGACATACACGGTTTGTACGTAGGGAGACTTGATGGCGGGGGATTTCAGGGAAACTTTATAATCTCCGGGAGTAAAATAAATATGCTCCACGGTGCGGCCTGTTCCTTTGCTGCCATCTCCGAAATCCCACACGAGTTGCTGCGGATTCGTCACCTCACCCTGCGCTTCAAAGCGGGCGAGGTAGAGATTAATGCCATCGGACGTCAGCGTGTCATCAATTCCGAATCCGAAAACCGGAACGGGCTTGAGCGTGGAATTTTCAACTCCCGCAACCTGTGCAGACAATGCGGATGTATAGACTGACGTAGGAACAAAAGCCCACTGGTTTACCTTCTTATCGGGAGTGACCCAGGAGAGGCCCGCATAGCCCTGGGCGTTGGGGCTGTTGCCCATCACGTGATACGCCTCGAACGTATGCACTCCCGCAGTCAGTTCAATGGGCATAAACGGATCGCGCTCCACCTTGCCGGTGACATGTTTATGTGTGCCAGTGGATTCGAAAACCTTGTAACCATCGATAAAAAGAAATCCGGCATCATCGGCATTCAATAAAAACTTATATGTCCCGGGGGTAGAAATATTGAGAAAGCCGCGGTAGGAAGCCGCGAAGTTTCGGGGATTATCCGGATGCACGGGATTGGCTTTTTGCACCACCTGCGAGACCACGGCATTGCCGATAAGGGTGTCGCTTTTTTCCAGACCCTTGCGCACGGATTCCCAGCTATCGATCACATCCCCTTTCCAGTCCCGATATTCGGCGATGATTCCCTCCTGCGCGATGGGCTTGAATGAAGCCGCTTCCGCTCCGGGGGAAGCGGCATATACCCAGTAAAATTGGGAATTCCCTTCGCGCTGGAACTGAACAATCGCCGTGCTACCCGGATCGTAGGAAGGCACCGCCGTCGGCAACGTCTTTCCGGAAGCGGATTGAACAACGACATCCGCCCCATCCGGCCGCAGCCAGCCGCCAGCCGGAAGTGAAACTAGTATAGACTGCCTTTCTGGAAAGTCTTCGGGCTTTTCCGCCACGCGCACCAGATAGCGAACCTGGTATCCCGAAATCCATTTTGGAGCGGCAGGCGGGGCTGTATTATCCATGCCATCATCCTCGGCAAGGCTCGCGGAGGCGCAGAGGAGGTAAAGCCCTGTTATCCAAAAAGCGAAATGCCGCGACCGAAAAAGTGCATGTAATCCGAGTGGCTGCATTGAGGCGTTCGCAATTATTGCGGCTCGTAGGTAACGCGCAGCTCCCAGTTATTGGGGAGTTCCTCAACGGGAATACTAAGTAAAAAATAGGCGACCGAGTCTTCGCTGGCTACCTGCCAGCCATAGTTCGGCGCCGCGCCGCTGTACCAGAGCTCTACATCTTCCGTGAGGTTGATGACCTGTTCGCCGGCATCCTGAGGTTCGACGATCGAGGACGCCTTTGTCGCACGGTCTATGGAGTTCCCGCGTGCGCCAGGCAGTGCCCAGAGTAATTGTTTGGG
>JBDSIH010000340.1:0-4120 GCA_039918055.1 Chthoniobacterales bacterium | reverse complement strand
ACGTCAATCGCCTGCTCAATCCCGATATTCTTACTATTGGTTTTGCACGACGTTTCGCCACTTATAAACGCGGAAATCTTCTATTCAGTGATCCTGAAAGACTTCTCAAGCTTGTAAGTCATCATGAACGCCCCGTACAGTTCATTTTTGCCGGTAAGGCACATCCTGCCGATGACGAAGGCAAAAAAATCATCCAGGAAGTTTACAAATTATCCCGCGAGCCGCAGTATGAAGGACGCATCGTTTTCATCGAGGATTACGACACGCATATCGGCCGCAGGATGTATCACGGTGTTGATCTCTGGCTGAATAATCCTCTGCGCCCTCTCGAGGCCAGCGGCACCAGTGGAATGAAGCTCCCTCCAAATGGCGGTCTGAACCTAAGCGTTCTCGATGGCTGGTGGCTCGAAGGCTACAATGGCAAAAACGGCTGGGCTATTGGCTCTGAAATCGAAGACGGAACCCTTGCTCTCCAAAATGAAATCGACTCAAATAGTCTATACAATATTTTGGAAAACCAGATCGTGCCTTTATATTATGCAAAGCCGGATGGAAAACTTCCTCTCGCGTGGATTCAGCTGATGCGCGAATCGATCAGGACCATTGTTCCCGTTTTCAATACACGCCGCATGGTTCAGGAATACAATGAACGCCTCTATGAGAATGCCGCTGCCGCGACTACGGCCCTCTCCGCAAATAACTGCCAGACCGCCCGCGATTTGAGCAAGTGGAAGAATGATATCCGCCTCAAATGGCCACAGCTTAAAGTGCTCGATTACCATGTTGTTCCCGTCGAAGACAGCAAGGACGCTTTCTTTGTGGGCGAGCAGATCGAAGTTATCGCACACGTACATCTTGGTGATGTGAATCCGGAGAATGTTTGCGTTCAGGCTTACTACGGCCCGGTGGAAACCAATCATATTCACTCCGCCTCCACCACGACGCTTGCTACCTGCAAGCCGCTGGATAATGGGGATTACGAATATAGCGGCATGATTCCCGCATCTGACAGTGGAGCCTATGGTTTAAATATCCGTATTCTTCCCCATCATGCACACCTGACGCAGGATCATGAATTGCGCCTGATTACCTGGGCACGTTAAACGCTTCGCTTATAGGATCTGAACTAGGCGGATTCACTGGCTTGCGGAAGCCAGCGTACCAGCATGGCGCTCAGATCCTGTGAGTGTATCGGCTTGGAAATATAATCATTCATTCCAGCCTCCATACAGGTAGCGCGATCACTCGTCATGGCATTGGCAGTCATCGCAATGATTGGAATACGCGAATTGCGCACAGCGCCTGACGTGCGAATTGCCCGGGTGGCCGCATATCCATCCATCTCAGGCATCTGGCAATCCATGATAACGAGGTCATAATCCCTGCATTCCAGCGCGCCAAGTGCCTCACGTCCATTGGTCGCGATATCTGCGGAATAACCAAGACGGCGCAATTGAAGCAGTGCCACCTTGCGGTTTGTCTCATTATCCTCCACCACCAGAATCTTCCATGGCAATGGAACAGCTCTTTTTTCGGGAAGTATTTGCAATGGAGCAGGAAGAGGTTCGATCGGATGTAAAATCCCTTTTGCATTGGCAAGCTCTGCCGTAAACCAGAAAATAGATCCTTCTTCCTGAATACTCTTTACCCCGATCTCTCCGCCCATAAGGCCAACAAGTTGACGGGAAATTACAAGACCGAGACCCGAGCCACCAAACTTTCGCGTACTGGAATTATCCACCTGAACAAAGGGGTGGAAAAGTTTCTGCAGGGATTCAGGTGCAATTCCAACTCCCGTATCCCTGACTTCAAAATGGAGGATTTGCGTGGATAGAGTCTCAGATTTTTTATGAATGTGCACATTGACAGATCCCTTCACCGTAAATTTAACCGCATTGTTAATGAGATTAAGGAGAACCTGCCGGAGACGTCCCGGATCGCCGTATAAATCAACAGGAGTCCCCGCTTCGATGAGATAATCAAACGTGATATCTTTTGCTTCGATTTCCGACATCAATAGCGTCTGAATTTCACGGAGTAAATTTTCGAGATTGAAGTCGATGGCGTCGATATCCAGTTTTCCAGCCTCTATGCGGGAAAGATCCAGAATATCATTAATTAGACGCAAAAGGGCCTCTCCGCTGGAATGCACGACATCTGCCTGATGCCGCTGCTCCGTACTTAAAGAGGATTGAAGCATGAGCTCCGTCATTCCGATGATGGCATTCATAGGCGTGCGAATCTCATGGCTCATGTTTGCCAAAAAGGTGCTCTTGGCCTGGCTTGCGCTGTCTGCAGCCCCGGCCAGTTGATTCGTGCGAATCATGGATAACTCAAGTTGTTGATTTGCTTCTTCGAGCTCGTCTTTCTTAAGCCGGAGTTCCCGCTCCATCTGGCCGCGCACGATTTCAAGCCCCATCATCATCAGACTCAAAATGGCAACCGAGCTCAGGTAGGTCCACAGCAGGAATATCCCCTCGTGAATATCAGGCTGTACAAAAGGACCAAATCCTGAAGCCGTACCCTTTGCCGAAATCAACGCCAACATCAGCACCGCAAGAGAAGTTCCCGTAGCACCAAATCGCAATGCGGCCCATACCGTCACAAAAAAAGGCAGAAAAACCATGGGCAACGGACCAACTCCCGCATGCGGCGAAGAAAAGAAAATGGCAACCATTCCTGCCATGGAAACAACGAACCAGATAATAAATTCCCAACGACGCTTCAACATCGCGGAAGTACTTTTAAAGGTAAGCGATATGAGAAGCGGTCCGGCGACCAGGACACCGGTAAAATCCGCAAGCCACCAGGTGGCCCATTCCGAGAAAAAAGCGCCGGTTATACGGCCGACATATACAAGTGTTCCCACCCCGCCAATCGCCGGCAACATTATTCCAAAAAGTGAACACAGGCAAAAAATGCCAATATCGCGCCTCCTGTTAAAGGCATAGTGAAAATTCATCCTCATCAGCATCCATGCCACGGCAAGTGGTCCCAATGTCTGCGCAATAACAATAAACCCCGCCTGCGGCCACCCGATATCAAAGGAATAGCTTTGCAGAATGGAAGCGGCCACAAATATGCCAACCCAATGGCGAAGCCCCCAGCGATACAATGCTGCTACAGCAATTCCTGTCGGCAGCCAGATCAGGGTGATCTTCATCTCATGCGGTGCCAGTAACAAGCCAAGCTGCGCCGTGTAAAAGTAAGACAGTGCAAGAATCGCAAACCGCACAAGATAGATTCCCACCGCTGTAGCAAACGGTGTCGAAATTTCTGAATTCTTCCCCTCTTCCCGGCTCCTTGCCATTGTAAGGAAATTTCTCCCTTAATCTATGCAGTGTCCATTAAAAAAACGGAATCTCCAGGTAACCAGACGGTTAATTTCCTGTTGCAGAACATAAACGTTCTGAGATTATAAAACTGTATTGGGGATATAGCTCAGTTGGTAGAGCGTCTCGTTCGCAATGAGAAGGTCTGGGGTTCGACTCCCCATATCTCCACCATTTTTCTAACGGTTTCAGAAAGTCTATTTACTCAGCCTTCGCTGTCAGCTTCTCGACCTGCTTTTCCAGCTGACGCATACGTTTAACCATTTCAGGAAGCTGGTGCATCGCAATCCATTGTCGCTTCGCCTGCTGATGCGGTACCGCAGGTATGCCAAGAACGATGGCACCATCTGGAATATCGCGCATGATACCGGATTTTGCTCCGATCATGACCTGTTTCCCAATTTTGAGATGACCCGCCACACCGGATTGCGAGGCAATGACGGTGTAATCTCCAATATGGGTGCTACCTGCAAAGCCACATTGTCCCATGATCAGGCAATTGCGGCCCATCACGACATTGTGCGCCACGTGCACAAGATTATCAATTTTTGTTCCGGCTCCAATAACTGTCGAACCAAGCGCGGCGCGATCAATCGATGTATTGGAACCGATTTCAACATCATTATGGATGACAACATTTCCAACCTGAAGCATTTTGCGGTGGCGCCCTTCATCAAGGACGTATCCGTAACCATCAGATCCAATGGTCGTTCCTGCGTGAATCGTTACGCGATCCCCAATGACCGTGCGTGAATAAAGAACCACATTGGGAAACAAGCTGACATCTT
>JBDSIH010000339.1:0-5052 GCA_039918055.1 Chthoniobacterales bacterium | reverse complement strand
TTTCCATTCCGCCCGTGCATTTACACTGGAAACGCCCTCGGAGTTTTTCCTTGATACGCGTGTGGAAGCGCATGTGGCTGCCATTCAGGCCTGCGTCAAATTGTGCTTGAAGCAGAAAAAATCCTCGCTCTAATGAGTTTACTTTGTGTGTCTACAGCGGAAGATACCCTCCGATGAAAATAGTTTGCGGAGCATTTGCTTTCTTTCTTGGATCCTCCCTTCTTTTTGGGGATGTCGTGCAGTTGAAGTCCGGCGAAAAAGTGCAGGGAAATATTCTTATGACGACGGCCGATGAAGTGATCGTAGAGATTAACATTTCGCCGACCATTAAAGACGAACGAAAAATTCCCCGGTCACAAATTGCCAGGATTGATACGCAGGGGCCGGATGAGCTGGCGTATGATAAAATTAAAGATCTGGTACCTGCGGATACTATTCTGGATCCGTCCTATTATGACGAAGTGCTCCGTTCGAAGCTCGACCCGTTTCTTTCGGACTATGCCTACTCCCGCCGTGTTACCGAGGTGCGAAAAACCCGCGAAGCCTTCCTTGCTGATAAAGCGCGCATGGAAAAAACACAAGAAGTGCGCTTTGAGGGTGCCTGGCTGAATAAGGCGCAGTACGAAAAAGATCGCTACCAGATTGATGCACGGGCGCTTTTAGAAAGGATGCAGACTGCAGCCGCCAAAGATGAATACCCCCTGATCCTGAATCTTTATGAGCGCATGAAGCAGGACTATCCCAAGGCCAGTAGCTTTCCGGACGCAGTTGTTTTGGCAAAAGACAGCCTGAACACACTTGATAAAATGACTTCCGCGCTTCTGGTGAAGCTGGATTACGATGATAAAAAACGGGAGCAGCAGCTTATAATTTCAACGGCCGCTGAGCAGCAACAGGTGCGGCAGGCGCTTGCCAACCAGAAGGTCGCCACGGATGCCGCCGTCGAGCAATCCAGAAAAACCGGAGTTAAATACATCGGTCTTTACCCAGCCAGCCGGGATGCGCTTGCGGCTTTGCACGATACGGTGGTGGCCGGGAAAACCGAGATCGCAGCCGTACCGCTGGATAATATGCTGGCCAGCCTGCAGCTTGCGCGCGATGCCCAAAAAAGCATGAACAATCTGGATCTCAAGGTCGCAGAAAATGATTTGAGTGAAGCCACAAGCCTGTGGCCGGAAAATGCGCTGATCATAACCATGCAGGAAAGACTGGTGCAGCGTAAGCAGGAGATGGAAAAATCCAATAAGGCGCAGCAGGATGCCGTCAAGCGCGCCGCCCCCTGAGCCTTTCGCGGAATTACGCACCGAGAAAGTGCTTTTATGAAAACCGGGAAGTAGCCATAGTCGCGATATGAGTCGCAAGGCTTCACTGGAAAGAAATACCGCAGAAACGCAGATCAAGCTGACACTTGCACTGGATGGCGAGGGAACGTCGAAACTGGAAACGGGAATCGCGTTTTTCGATCACATGCTCACGCTTTTTTCCAGGCATGGTCTTTTCGATCTCGAAGTTCTTGCAAAGGGAGATCTGGATGTTGATTTTCACCACACGGTCGAAGATATCGGTATCGTTCTGGGTCAGGCGTTTTTAAAGGCACTCGGCGACAAAAAGGGCATTAACCGCTACGGCTCGAGCTATGTGCCGATGGATGAAACGCTGGCGCGCGTCGTTGTGGACCTGAGCGGACGTTCTTATCTCGTCTATCGGGTTCCCGCTTCGGTTGAGCCGATTGGCAATTTTTCATTTCAGCTTGTGGAGGAATTTCTCCGCGCGTTTTCCGCGAATGCGGCGATGAATCTCCATGTTGAGATTCTCTACGGACGCGATGCACACCACATGGCGGAAGCAATTTTCAAGGCTCTGGCGAACGCCCTGGATCACGCCGTCCGTATCGACGGGCGGGTAAAGGGAATTCCAAGCACCAAGGGCGTTCTCTAGGAGGCTAAGGAAGAACTTATGATCGGTGTCGTTGATTACGGCAGCGGAAATCTCCGCAGTGTTTGTAAAGCGCTTGAAGCGGTTGAAGCGAAAGTATCGCTCGTCAACGGCCCGGATGCGCTTAGCTCCGTGCAGGCGCTTGTTGTTCCTGGCGTTGGTGCATTTGGTGACTGCGCGCGCAATCTCCAGAAATGCGGAATGTGGGATGCCATTAAATCCTGGCTGAAAGACGGCAAGCCCTACCTCGGCATTTGCCTTGGCTATCAGCTTTTGTTCGAATCCAGCGAGGAGGAAGAAGGCGTTTCCGGCCTCGGACACTTCAAAGGGAGCGTGAAGCGCTTTAAGGATACCGGTTTGAAAATTCCGCACATGGGCTGGAACACGCTCAAAATAGAAAAATCGGAAGGCGGCCTGTACCGTGAAATTCCGGATCAGTCTCCGGTTTATTTTGTGCACTCCTATTATCCCGTGCCGGAGGATTCCTCCATCGTGACAGCACGCACGGTTTACGGAGATGATTTCGCGGCGAGTGTCGCCAGCGGAAATGTCCACGCCGTTCAGTATCACCCCGAGAAAAGCCAGGCTCTTGGTTTGGCTATTCTGCGCAATTTTGTTTCTCAAATATGATTCTACTTCCCGCAATTGATTTGATGGGCGGCCAGGTGGTTCGTCTCCAGCAGGGTAAAGCGGACGCGAAAACCGTTTACTCCAATGACCCGGTAGCCATGGCGAAAAAATGGGAGGATGACGGAGGCGACTGGCTGCACCTCGTAGATCTCGATGCGGCCTTTACCGGCGAGCAGGCAAATCTCGCGTGGGTAGAACGCATTTGCACGGCCGTCTCCATTCCCTGCGAACTGGGCGGCGGAATCCGAAATGAAGCCGCCGTACAAAAGGCGCTCGATGCCGGCGTGAAGCGGGTCGTCATTGGAACCCGTGCGGCGGAATCCATGGAATTTGTCGAAAAGATGTGCACGCAATTCGGCGGAGAAAAAATCGCCGTCGGGATTGATGCTAAAAACGGAGTGGTTGCCGTTAAAGGGTGGACGGAAAGCGCTGGTATCGACGCCTCCGAAATGGCACTTGCCGCAGAAAAGGCGGGGGTAGGAACTATTATTTACACGGATATTGCCACGGATGGAATGCTTCTGGGTCCGAACTTTGCGGAAATGGAAAAGCTTCTTAAGCTTCTACACTGTCAATTGATTGCCAGTGGGGGCGTTTCCTGTGCCGAGGATGTGAAACGGCTGGCAAAAATGCCCAATCTCTATGGCGCCATCATGGGCAAAGCCCTCTATGATGGGCATATCACCGGAGACCTGCGGCATTTGAAGGTTTGACCTCAGGGGAGGTCTTCCGCTTATAATCACCCGTCTCGATCGCCGTGGAAATGATTTGCAGTCCTCGCGGATTCGTGACACCCCTTTTATATCCAAAAGCATGAGTAAAACGACGTTAACAATAATGAGCGCGACGGCAGTGATTTTTATCATGGCCGCATGTGCAGGTGGGAACCATAAGTCCAACGCACAAAAAAATCATTTCGGCTACGGAGCAAACGGCGCACAAAAACCTGCCACGGATGCCTCGCCGACACCGACGCCGGATACGCAGACGCTTACTGAAGCCACGCCTTCGCCGACGCCGGCCGCTTCTCCTGCGGCTACCACCTCTACTCTTCAGTATGGCACGCCAGTGGCGGGCAAGCCTGGTTTTGTAACCAGCCCGTATTCTCCTTATTCCGGATATGTGGACGTAAGAGGATTTCCTCCCGGCCAAGAGGTTAAAGACCCTTATACGGGGAAGATATTCCTCGTTCCCTGATGTGTCTCTCGGACGCGTCGCAATTTTTGGCCCAGGCCTGATTGGGGGTTCGCTCGCACTTGCCCTGAAGGCAGGCGGGAGCACCGCTCAAATCCGCGTATGGGCACGCCGCAGCGAAACGCTTGAAGACCTTCGCAAGCTTGGCTTTGAGCACGTTTCCCAATCGATCAAAGAGATAGCCTCCGAAACGGATCTCGCCATTATCTGCACCCCGGTCACCCATATTCGGGAAATGGGTGATGAACTTTTAAAAGCACTGCCCGGCACCGCCGTTGTCACCGATGCCGGAAGCACGAAGCTCGCCATTGTGGAAAAACTGGGCGCTATTTTTGGAAAGCGCTTTGTGGGCAGTCACCCCATGGCAGGCTCGGAGCACTCCGGACTTTCTGCCGCCCGTTCGGACCTTTTTCAAAATTCCGTCTGCCTGATTACGCCACAGCAGGATGCTGATGCGGAGGCCATTCGTGTGGTTGAGGCTTTATGGAAAGCCGTTGGCTGCCGGATTACGAAGATTGGGGCAGCTGACCATGATCGCCTCATGGCGCGCATAAGCCACGTGCCGCACATCACCGCATCTGCGCTGGTCAATCTTGTCTGTGCAACCGATGCTTCCGAACAAAACTACGCAGGTGGAGGCTATCGTGATACCACAAGAGTCGCCTCGGGTTCGCCGGATTTATGGACGGAAATTCTTATGGATAACTCGCATGAAGTTTCCGATGCCATTAAAATATTGATAGCGGAACTCGAAGATGTTCTTGGCGCACTGAAGCGTCAGGATGCAACGGCCTTGCATACCATTCTAAAAAAGGCAAAAACTGTCAGAGATTTATATGTCGGAAACCAAGCAGACTACGACGTTTAAGGTTAAACGCGCACCCATCATCGAAACGGAAATTACCGTACCGGGAGATAAGAGTATCTCTCATCGCGCGGTCATGATCGCGTCGCTTTCAAACGGCCCCTGTGTCATCACCAATTTCCTTGCGGGCGAAGACTGTCTTTCCAGCATGGCGGCGATGGAGCAGCTCGGCGTGAAAATCGAACGTCAGGACGACCAGGTTGTCGTGCATGGCACCCAGGGGCAGTTTAAAAAACCGTCCGGAGATATTTACTGCGGAAATTCCGGCACTACAATGCGGCTGCTTTCCGGGATTCTTGCCGCGCAGTCTTTTTCCAGCAGGCTTACTGGTGATCCTTCGCTCTCGAAGCGGCCGATGGGCAGAGTCGTGGAGCCTCTTGAAAAAATGGGCGCCAAGCTCCGCACAAGCGGCGAGAAGGGATGCCCGC
>JBDSIH010000338.1:0-6484 GCA_039918055.1 Chthoniobacterales bacterium | reverse complement strand
CATCCACGCCGTGCCGTCGGCCTGCTTCAATTCACCACCAGTGGGCAATGGTTTGGAGCGATCAAAAACACCGATGTTATCCAACCCCAGAAACCCGCCGGCGAAGAGATTATTCCCATCGAGATCCTTGCGGTTCACCCACCAGGTGAAGTTGAGAAGAAGCTTGTGAAATACGCGCTCCAGAAATACGCGATCCTTTTTATCCGACAGCCATGGCAAACGATAAAGCCTCCACGCCGCCCACGCATGCACGGGTGGATTTACATCGGAAAAATTCCATTCGTAAGCCGGAAGCTGGCCATTCGGATGCAGGTACCACTCGCGAAGAAAGCGCACCAGCTGATCCTTCGCATAAGCCGGATCGATGCGACAGAGAGATACGGTATGAAACGCGGAATCCCACGTGCAGTAGTAGGGGTATTCCCATTTATCCGGCATGGAGAGAATGTCCTGATTGAAAAGATTCATCCAATCAAGATTACGCGTGGCATGTCCGGCGGCCGGTGGTGGTTGACCGGGGTCGCCCGCAAGCCACTCCGACTGCACGAGGCAGTAGTATTGTTTCGACCAGAGCAAGCCCGCATATGCCTGCCGTGCGACCTTGCGCTTCTCGTCCTCCATGCAGCTGATCCGGCTCTCGTAATATTCATCCGCCTCGGCGACGCGTGTTTCGAAAGTGTCCTTAAACGCCTGGTCGAACGGATGAGTGGTAGCCTCCGATTTTGCCGTGAGGCGCAGACGTAATGTCACTTCTCCCCCGGCAGGAATCGAAAGCACGTAATGCGCCGCGGCCTTCGTGCCTTTCTTCTCCGGGTTTACCGCATCGTTTTTTCCTTCGATGATATAATCGTGAAAGGCATCCTTTACGTAAGGCTCTTTGTTCTCGGTCTTGAACAGCCGTTCATTGTTCGTTGCGTTTTCGGTGAAAATAAATGTCGGTGCTTTACCGTCCGGACCTTTGTCGCAATCAAGATGGTAATCCCCAAGCGTCTCATGGGTAGCTTCCAATCCTGATTTTCCCAATGGCTGGATATTCGGCTTCTTCAGGCTCTCTTCCTGAATCTCTCCCCACGACCACGTATTGCGAAACCACAATGTCGGAAGCGCATGCAGCACGGCCGCTTCCGGCCCGCGATTGACGATGCGGATTTTTACCAGAATGTCCTGAAGACTCGCTTTCGCGTATTCTACAAAGACGTCGTAGTAGCGGTTGTCATCAAAAAGACCCGTATCCAGCAGTTCAAATTCGCCCACATTGCGCGAACGGTTCTGATTCTCACTCAGCAACTTGTCGTAAGGATATTCACCTTGCGGATATTTGTAGAGCGCCTTCAGGTAGCTGTGCGTCGGCGTGGCATCGAGATAGTAATAGAGTTCCTTTACGTCCTCGCCATGGTTTCCCTGCGGACCGGATAATCCATAGAGCCGCTCCTTGAGCATGCGGTCTTTTCCATTCCAGAGTGCGAGGGAAAAACACAGCCGGCAATAGCGGTCGGTAATCCCGAGAAGACCATCTTCACCCCAGCGATACGTTCTGCTGCGCGCCGCCTCATGCGGAAAATAATTCCAGGGATCACCGTCTGCGGAGTAATCCTCGCGCACCGTACTCCATTGGCGTTCCGACAAATACGGACCCCAGAGCTTCCAGTATTGTTCATGGCGATCATCCTCCAGTAGCCGCACTACTTCGGGCGGAAGTTGAAGCCGATGGTCGGGATTCTCCAGCGAGAGATTTTCAGTAGGCATGGGTGTAATGGGGTGGGATACCCGTGAATCCTACAATGCTTTACACGTCAGGAGCAAACCCGATCCCGGCTATTTTATTGCTCGTGGTAGTTCCAAAGCAGGCCGCCATCCACAAACATCGTCGTGCCGGTGATGTAATCCGCATCCGATGAAGCAAGAAATGCCGCAATGCCTGCCACGTCTTCAGGCTTTCCAAGACGACCAAGAGGAATATTCCCCAACAGGGCATTGAGTAGCGAAGGATTATTAAGAAGCGTCTTATTGATCGGCGTCTCAATTGCACCCGGTGCAATGTTGTTAATCGTAATACCAAGCGGAGCCAGCTCAATGGCAAGATCGCGACACAGCATTTTCAAAGCTCCCTTACTCGCGCAATAAGTCGAAAAGTGCGGAAACGGCAACTCCTCATGCACAGAACTGATATTGATGATCTTCCCCGTGCGCTTTGTCTCGCGAAGATGATTCACAAAATCCTGCGTCATAAAAAACGTGCCTTTCAGGTTGATGTTCATGACGAAATCAAAGTCCTTCTCCGTAACGTCCCAGAAATCCGCACGCTTCTCTACTCCGGCGTTATTAACGAGAATATCGATCTTCCCCATCTTCTCCACGCCTTCTTTGATGGAGCGATAATCATCCGTCAAATTTCCCAGATCGCCCTGAATGACGTATCCCTTGCGACCTGTAGCCTCGACAGCCGCCAGCGTCTTATCCGTCTCCGCGCCCTTCTGCCGATCATCAATAATGATGTCCGCCCCCTCCTGCGCCAACCGAATTGCAATAGACTGCCCTATCCCCTGAGCGCTTCCAGTGACGAGTGCGACCTTACCGGTGAGTTTCATGCTCTAGTAGAACGGCACTTACAGATATTTCTCAAGAGAAAGTTCGCACCAAACCCAACAAACGCCCTATCCCTTCGCCTGGAGAAGCCTTAGAATTTCGGCATTCCCATTTTCGCGAGCGAGATCTAGAGCAGTTTTGCCATCCTTATTCTTGAGAGTCAGGTCGGCATTTTTATCCAAAAGCATTTTTACGAAGTAACCATACTTTGAATACGACCTCTTAGTTTCGACTCCGTCTTTAATCATCGAAAGAAAGACTTCATCGGAAGACGCATTTTTTTGCTGATTGATTATAGCCAGCATCAGAGGCGTCATTCCCTCATAGGTTTGTGCATTAGCATTCATACCTTCAGATAACAGTTGCCCTGCAAATATAGTGTACCCTTTTGCTGCGGCTGCACAAAGTGCCGTCTCGCCCCTGATATTACAATAAGCGGGAGCGGGATGCGCGGCTTTAAGCGCTTTAATAATGCTCTCCGTCCTTTGAGCGACTTCCTTTTTATCAATACCACGAATTATAGACGAACTCTGCTCACGTGCATCCCGTGCCTGTTGATTTTGAGACTCCGCAAACGCCAATGGAGTTCCACCATATGAATCAAAAATATCGATATTCGCACCAGCCTTTATTAGCAGTGCTACCGCTTCTGGTTGCCCCCTTCGGATGGCAAAAATTAACGGCGTTGTATTATTCCCATCCTGTTCATTTACATCTGAACCGGCATCTATCAGCGATTGCATCCGCTTTAAATCACCAGCGGCTGCAGCCTCACTGAGTTCCCCCACATTATTTGCCCCCGCTTTTCTCAAAAGAGCGACCGATCCTGCTTGTCCATTAATAATAGCTATTGAAAAAAGCGATAAGGTCGCATGTACCCCCAGTGCATTTGGATCTACTCCCTTATCCAGAAGAAACTTCACACGATCCTCCGCATTTTTACTCCTATTTAGAGAACGCTCTACCAGCTCAGGACCATCAACCTTCGGATCAAATTTCAAACCATGACTAAAGAGAGCCTCCCATCTCCCTGCCTGCTCTTCAGCTCCCCCAAAATAGTGTAAAACTCCGCGCCCTTTGTCATCCTTCGCATGAACATCCGCTCCTCCATCTACAAGCACCTCGACGGCCTCCTTACCCTGCGCCATTGTCAGGGGCGTAAAGCCAAATTTGTCACGTGCATTGGGATTCGCCCCACGCCTTAAAAGCATCCGCACCGTTTCAGAGGAATTTAAGCGATATCCAGCAACCTCAAATAGTGCCGTCCTGCCAAAGCTATCGACCGCATTAATATCCACTCCGTTCTTAATCAAGATTTCTACAATTTCCGGTGATCCGGAATAAAACAATAAAGTCGGAGCGCTATTGCCGCTGATCTTTTTCGGGTCAACACCGTGATCAATAAACCACTGCACCATTTTACTCGATCCGGAGGAAACAAAGTATGACAGAGCAGACCCGGCATCTGCATCAGACCCCAAGGACATCAGCCGTTGCGCCTCTTTCATATCTTCACGTTTTACCGCTTGGATGAGTTGATGATGAATAGGTTCTTCTGATTTCTGCTTTTCACCTTTTGCTGAGGTTGACTCAGCCGTATTTGACTTTGTTGTGGAGGCCGATGCTCCGACTTTCCTCTGAAGAAGCTCAAGAATTTCGGCATTCCCATTTTCGCGTGCGAGATCAACTGCGGTTTTTCCGTCTTTATTTTTAATCGTCACGTCTGCACCATTTTCCAGAAGGGCTTTCACTGCGCTTCCTATAGCGGAAAATGACTGCGCCGGAGTTCCGTCCTTATTGATGGGGCGCACCTGATCACGCGGGGCATTTTTCGGCTGGCTAACAATTGCCAGCATCAATGGAGTCATTCCGTCATTCCGCTGTACATTGACATTTGCACCTTCCTGCAACTGCAGGGAAACTAAGAGGTCATCCATTGTGGCTCGACAAAGCGCTGTTTCTCCCTGCTGATTCCGATACCCGATATTGGGATGACGTTCGCGAAGCATCGCGGAAATTTTATCCATTGATTCTTTGACCTGCTTTTGGCTCAGCCCCGTAACAGGAGACCACTTAGGCCCATTACCACTATTGGCAGAAAGCATTTCCTGGATGAAATTCGTATAGATTAAGGCTGTCATCCCGGAGTCATTAAAAAGATTAATGTCAGCTCCATGATCCAAAAGAAATTGGACCGCATCGATTTTCCCTCGAAAAACTGCAAATTGCAACGGCGTGTCATTTCCACCGGAACGTTCATTGACATCCGTACCCGCATCTAGAAGCACTTGCATTTTCTTCAAATCACCCCACGCGGCTGCCTGACTGAACTCTCCCACAGTGTTAGCGCCCCAATCACGAAGCAAATTCACGATTTTAGGTTTGTCTGCAAAAACAGCCATTGCGAGCAGGGATATATTATGGTCAGGCGTGAGAACATTTGGATCGGCACCGTGTTCTAACAGGTATTTAATGTGCTGCGGATTGTTTTCCAGGAAGGCCTGATACATCACACGCGAACCATCTACTTTAGTATTCATTTTTGCGCCATGGCGAGTAAGCGCCTCCCATCTATCCGGCTCCTCCACGCCTGCGTAAAAAAGAAAAACTCCATCTCCATTATTATCCTTTGTATGGATATCGGCCCCCCCCGCAACAAGAGCGTCTACCGTTTTTCCATCTCTTGCATAATTTAGTGGCACTGTTCCCTTTTCATCCCGCGCATTGGGATTTGCGCCGCATTTCAGTAAATAAGAAACCATTTCAGCAGACTGAGGGGAGGATTGCTCCACCGCAAACAATGCTGTCTGTCCGTGCTCATCGGCAGTGTTTACATCGACACCCTGTGCAATCAGCATCTCAGCAATTTCTGGAGTGCGAGCATCAAACAACAGAGAGGGATATCCGTACGTCACGTTTTTCAGATTAACTTTATGATCGATGAATAACTGCACCAACTCGCGTGAGCTTTTGTGGACACTAAAGAAAACTCCAGGAGCTGGATCAGCCCCGTTTTTGAGAAGCAATTTGATGGCCGACGGTTTGTTCTCTTTGACCGCAGCCATAATGGGTATTGACCCCTCAACGCCTCGATAATTCACGTCTGCACCAGCAGAGATCAGACGTTGCATCTCGATGAGATCGTCGCGCTTCGAAGCGTCGATAAGTTGCTGCCCGAGGGGATTTTCTAATGCTGGTTTTGTATTATCTTTCGATACAATAGGTACTGGTAGGCTTGGCTGTTTGACGGGCTCCATGACCACATCCATTGAAACGGATTCTCCACCTTTCAGATGCAGTTCCTTATAAACAGCATGATAATAGGCGCAGGTAACCAGCAGATCTCTTTTTCTTGAAGGGATGCCTTCCAAGACGGCTTCACCCTGTTCATTCGTTGTCGCTACACAAAAAGCATCCCTTGCAGCGCTCTCGGAAGGAGGATCTGCAGAAACAGAGTTTTCCGAAAGTAAAAGCGATTTCCGGCTATCTAAAGGTATTCCAAAAGGCTGGCCGGAAGATCGATTATATCCAATGGAAAAAGACTGAAATACGCCATAACTCACAAATGCCTTAGCCAAAGGTTTTCCCGCGGTATCGCGCACGTGAACTGTTATCTTCCCGGCGGGGATCATGGAAAGCTCCACTGGCATTTTGACATCTTCCGGAAAAACCTGCGGGTTAACGCCTACTTTATCTTCGGAGGAAGACTTTGTAAAAAAGCCATTACAGATCGCGATAAATTGAAGCGGTCCTTTGGGCATTCCTCCGAGGTCAAAGGTACCATCGGACTGAATTGCACAATTTGCCTTCCATGCAGTTTGTGCCTTTTCATCATTTTCTACGGCGGAAGCAACCACCGCAATTACCCGACCATTGATTACAGGGCGTGGAACAGATG
>JBDSIH010000337.1:0-2626 GCA_039918055.1 Chthoniobacterales bacterium | reverse complement strand
GCGTTGAAATTAACGACAAGCACATCGAAATCATTGTCCGCCAGATGCTGCGCAAGGTGAAGATTACGGATCCAGGCGATACCAGCATGCTCTGGGGAGATCAGGTCGATCGTCTCAAATTTGATGGAGAAAACGAACGCGTTGTCACCGAGGGCGGAAAGCCCGCTGAAGGAAGCCCTGTGCTTCTTGGCATCACGAAAGCCTCCCTCGAAACCGAGAGCTTCATCTCCGCCGCTTCTTTCCAGGACACGACCCGCATTCTTACCGATGCGGCAACGCTTGGAAAAGTCGACCGTCTGCGCGGCTTTAAGGAAAATGTTATCATGGGCCATCTCATCCCCGCGGGATCCGGCTTTGATATCTACCGCAACCTTGAAATCGAATTGGTCGGCGAGGAAGTTCTCGCTCCAGTCGAGACGACTACCGAAGATCAGCAACAGGCTGGTTAAACTACAACTAAAAGTATCAACCTTAATTAATCGTATTCCATGTCCATTGAACTCATGACCGAGTTGCTCGAAGCAGGTGTCCATTACGGCCACCAGACGAAACGCTGGAACCCCAAGATGAAAGATTTCATCTTTGAGGAAAAAAATTCCATCTACATCATAGATTTGTCGAAGACTGTCGAACAACTCGATAAAGCAAAAAATTTCCTCGCCGAAGTCGTTCGCGGGGGAGGAAAAATACTTTTCATCGGCTGCAAGAAGCAGGCGCAAGATGCAGTAAAGGAAGCAGCCCAGGCTTGCGGACAGTACTACGTCAATCAGCGCTGGCTCGGCGGCACGCTCACGAATCTTACGACGATCCGTAAGAGTGTTGCGCGTATGAAATACATCGAAGACCTCCAGAAGGCTCCGAATTTTTCCCGTATGAACAAGCGTGAAGCTTCGGTTCTCAAGCGTGAAGCGGCGAAGATCATGAAGAATCTCGAAGGAGTCCGTAATATGGACAAGCTTCCAGATGCGGTAATGATCATCGACACCAAGCGTGAAGAAATTGCTGTCGCGGAAGCCCGCCGACTCAAGATTCCTATCGTCGCACTTGTGGATACGAACAGCGATCCGGAACTCATCGATCATCCTGTCGCAGGAAATGATGATGCTATCCGCTCGATCCGTATTATTCTCCAGAAACTCGTGGATTCGATCATGGAAGCCAACTCGACTCGTCAGAAAAAGTTGAGCACGGATCTTTCCGCAGTCGCAGAATAGTCGGGACACTTCGATTTCTGCTTTCCATTCGGGAAAGCAGTTGGACTTTAATTTTTCACTAGAGATTTTTTATGGCAGAAATTACTTCAGCTTTGGTTCGCGAACTCCGCGAAAAAACAAATGCGGGCATGATGGATTGCAAGCGCGCACTCGGAGAGTCCGATGGCGACCTTGAAAAGGCAGAAACCATCCTGCGCCAGAAGGGCATTGCCAGCGCGGGGAAAAAATCCACCCGTGCGACCAAAGAAGGCGTCGTCGCTTCCTACATTCATTTGCAGGGTAAGGTCGGCGTGCTGGTTGAAATCAATTGCGAAACGGACTTCGTGGCCAAGAACGAAATCTTCCGTGATTTTGTAAAGGACATCACACTCCACATCGCCGCTGCGCATCCTCAGTTTATCAATAACGATAAAATTCCCGCAGCCGTCATCGAGAGAGAGCGGGAAGTATTCCAGGGCCAGGTGAAAGACAAGCCGCCACAGGTCATGGAAAAGATCGTCGAAGGTAAGCTTGAGAAATTTTTCAGCACGGTCTGTCTCTATGATCAGGCGTTCATCAAGAACCCCGATTTAACGATCCGTGATTTGGTTAACTCCAAGATTTCCGAACTCGGTGAAAACATCGTGATTCGCCGTTTCGTCCGCTACATGGTGGGTGAAGACGCTGCGGACGAGTAATCCGCAAGGATGCAGGAAACCAATGGGGGTTTCCTTTCGATATCAGGGGAGAAACCGTTTTTCTTTTAGCGAATGCCTCACAGCTCCCCAGGCGTTTTGATAGCCGCGCTCATTCCTGCTTTTCAGGAGGAGAGCTTTATTTACGAAGTGGTTCGACGCGTATCTCCGTTTGTGGACCATGTGCTCGTCGTGGATGACGGCTGCACGGATGGCACGCTTTCCGAAGCCCGCAGGGCAGGGGCGGAAATTATAAGTCATGCCAAAAATCTTGGAAAGGGTCGCGCGATACAAACGGGGTTTGCTCATCTTGCCGGCTCGAATTACTACCACGTCATTATCCTGGATGGGGATCTTCAGCACGTGCCGGAGGAGACGCAGTTTTTCGTCGATAAAATACGCGAGAGCGATCCTGCGATGATTGTGGGCTGCCGCGGCCGCGAAGACGGGCAGATGCCTTTCGTGCGCAAATGCACGAATCAATTTATGTCCGGGCTTCTTGGTTTTGTGTGTGGGCAGAAAATTCCCGATTCA
Organism: Chthoniobacterales bacterium; assembly: GCA_039918055.1. Classification (GTDB taxonomy): domain Bacteria; phylum Verrucomicrobiota; class Verrucomicrobiia; order Chthoniobacterales; family JBDTJR01; genus JBDTJR01. The sequence continues at coordinate 204 of JBDSIH010000337.1, read as the reverse complement.
CAGTGTGGGTTTCGTTCCATGCGTTCAGATGTAATTGATCTCATACGGAAAAACTGCCGCACCAGCGGCTATGATTTTGAATCCGAGATGCTCCTGGTCGTCTCCCGACAGGGGTATCGTATTCTTTCCGTGCCGGTTTCGACCGTTTATGGCACGGAAGTCAGTAAAATCCGCCCCGTGCCGGATACCATCCGTTTTTTTAAG
>JBDSIH010000336.1:0-8581 GCA_039918055.1 Chthoniobacterales bacterium | reverse complement strand
CGAGCGGCTTGGAGCGACCAGTTTTGTAATCCACCACCATGGCAAATGCGGCATCGATATTGCCATCCGGCTTCGGATTCTCTGCGACAATCATATCCATCCTGCCTTTAAGTTGAAGCGTGCGATTGTCGTTAATGGAAACGCTTACGTGCGGAGAAACCGGATACTCTGCCGCGAAGCTCCAGCCGGAAGGCAAACCATCCAGCTTGGCGGAAAGTCCCCGCGCAAGAGCGAGGGATTGCCGAAATGCGGCGCCCCACCAGAATGGCATTGGCCGTTGCGCCTCCGCAAAAACCTTTGTGACATTTGCGCGAAAAGCAGAAGCCGCAGCCTCAATACGTGCAAGCCGTTGCGCACTGTCCGGCAGCGTCTCCCACAACATGCTGCGGGAATGAATCGCATCCAGCCAACGATGCGTCCATTCACCGACCACCATCGTCCATGGAATGTTCTCAAAATCCGGCATGGGCTGAATACCAAGATAATGCCTAAGCCAGATCGGTGCGGGATCGGCGTAAGCTTTTTCCCACGCATCACAGGAAAGAATCGCCGGCTTCGGCGGCGCGGCAGCAAAAGCAAACTCATAGGGGCCAAAAGATTTTGTGGAGTCATGCCGCGCCGCCTGGGAGCGAGCGACCGCCTCTACCTGACTTGCAACAGGAGGAATAAAAAATTTACTCAGCCACGAATCTGTTTCATCGGCGAGTGTGCGGAATACGTCATCCGACAAAACCGATTTACGCATCTCCATCCATACATCCGCAAAAAAATTGGAAGGCCGCAACTGCAGGCTCATCCGCGATTCTTCATGCAGACTCGCGGTAAAGCAGCGGACATGCGAGGCGGAATCGAATAAGGACGAAAGCGATGCTCTTCCAATCTGGCGCCTCTCCTCCGATCCGAGACAAAGTGCATAGCCTTCCTCCAGTATTTCCGAACCGGTACCGTGCACACCCTCGCGAACCACCCCGCGATTCCGTTTTCGGATTTCCGCATTGAGTCGTGTCGCTTCATCCGCATCCAAAAAGGGAAACGCAACCTGCGCACCTGGCTCCGAGCCTTCATTCATGCCCGCAAACACAAGATGACTCCACTCCTGCGAGCGCGCCGTTTCATACCGCAATAAATGCACACGCGCATAAGGCTCCGCAGCATTGGCGGAGCGATTCAGCGAGAAACTCTCCATCGTCTGCTGAAGCCAGCGACACCAGCTTGCGCGATCAATCTTCAATTTCGCCGGAGCGTGGAATATCGCGCCCTGGGTTCGCACGCGTAGCGCACGTCCCTCCCAGCCCATCGCCTGAAATATTTCTTCGGTCTGCTCCAGGAAATTCGCCAGCGTTCCCGTTTCCGGAAGAATGGACGGAAAACCAAGTTGCTGTTCGCCCCGCTGTATCAGCCATTGCTGAATGACTTCAAGATTATCGCTGAGAACATTGCGCCAGGCCTTATCCAAAGAGCGCTCCAGCGCTGCGGTGTTAATCCCCCTCGCCTGCAAAAAAGCGATCAGGGTCCCGATAGTGGAATTTCGCTGATACTCGAGCCATGCGCGCCAGTCCGGGGTTTCGCCCGGCGTGAGGCTCGCGAGTCCGTCGTAATACGCAAATCCATAACGATCGAATGCGCGCGCAATTTCATCCGAAAGAAATCCTGACTGCGGAATAAGGATACCGATACGCGACGCTCCATCCTCCAGCCATTTCGCAACAAGCGCGGCAATCGTCTGTGCCTGTGAATGAAGATTTTTTCCAACGGCAAAAAACGTTTCCGCTTTTTTATCCTGCGCCTCTGTCAGGACTTCAGGTTTTCCGGAAAACTCCGTCCAGGTATCAATCCACGTCCGGTCCATTTGTCCGCCGTGTTCTTCATCCCTCGGTTCTTCCAGAAAAACATAACTCTGCTCTGCACCGTAAATCAAAGACTGGATACGGTGCCGAAGCGGCCAATGCCCGCCGTGAAATCCGACAACGAGCAGTGAAGCGATCCACGCTTCCGATTGTTTTGCGCGATCCAGAAATTCTCGGTCCGCCTGCCAGCCCGCAAGAAGCTGCTGTGCATCAAGCGACTTTTGAAACTCCTGATAAATACCTTTCAATCCATGGCGCGAAAGAACCTCGGAAACATCGCATCCCGTCGGGGCAAGCGTTTCAAGCAGCGTGCGGAGCATGGAGGGATCCGCGCCTACGGCCTGGGATTTGGGATCGGATTGCTCAAGAGCCACCGCTCCCGCAAGGAGATCAATATCGTCCGACCCACAAAGTTTTTTTTCCAAACAATAATGCCGCGCGAGCAGATACGCCGCATCACGCGGAGTAATAAACTGCACGCCCATGACGGATTGTCCTTCATCAAGAAGAAGCTTCTTGAGCCAGGTCGAAACGGAAAACTCGGGAACAAGAACAAAAAATGGTTTCTGCATTTTCCATGCCTGATCCGCCGCATTGGAAAACCATTTTAAAAGATGCTCCCTGCCATCCCCGATTTTCGCATGGCGTATGACCGCAATATTTCCGCGAAAATCAGTCATGTCTTATTTTGCCATGCCAAGAATGACGTCGAATTCTTTTTTGCCCAGCGGCATCACGCTAAGGCGGGACTGGCGTATCAAACCGATATCTTTCAATTCTGTCGTGGCCTTGATCTGCTCCAGCGTGACGGGACTTTTCAGCGCCTTCACGGGCTTCAAATCCACACACACCCATTCCCCCTCGGTGGCGGTGGCATCAGGGTAAGCTTCGCGGGATACTTCGGCAATTCCGACAACGGCTTTATCCGTGACACTATGGTAAAAAAAGACGCGATCTCCGGTCTTCATGGTGCGCAGATGAATCCGTGCCTGGTAGTTTCGGACGCCTGTCCATGCGGTTTTTCCATCGCGCACAAAATCGCTCCACGAGTATGCTTCGGGTTCCTGTTTAACGAGCCAGTAATTCATGATTCAGAATAGATTTTTACAGTCGGATAAATTTTCATCGCCGGAAGGAACTTTTCCTAGTTTGTTCGTGAAGAGAGCTAAAATGCAACGCGGGATTTTTATAACATTCGAAGGTTCCGAGGGGTGCGGCAAATCCACCCAGATAGCCCGGCTGGCTGAAAAGCTTCAGCAGGCAGGGAAACACCCTGTTGTCATCCGCGAACCCGGTGGCACGGGTGTCGGCGAGCAGATTCGCCATATTCTCAAATACTCCAAGCAATCTTCCGCCATGACGCCAGAAGCGGAACTTCTTCTCTTTACCGCAAGTCGTGCCCAGCTGGTCCGCGAAGTCATTCAGCCGGCTCTGGAAGAAGGCTCCGTTGTCATTTCCGACCGATTCATGGATTCCACGACTGTTTATCAGGGCGTGGCGCGAAAAATCGATGCCGCAGCCGTGGCCGATATCAATGCCTTCGCCGTCGGAAGCTGCGTTCCCAATATTACCTTTGTCATGGATATGGATGCCGGAGCTGCCTTTCAGCGCGTGCTTCGCCGCCCCCGCCCCGTCAATGCTCCGCAGGACCGTATGGAGCAGGAACCGCTTTCTTTTTACGAAGCCGTACGGGCAGGCTATCTTAAACTTGCAAAAGAAAATCCCGGGAGAATGATGGTCATCGATGCGAGCCGTTCCCCGGACGAGGTTCAGGCCGACATTCTTAAAACTTTGAATCAGCACTGCCATGGCCTTTTTGTATGAGGAAGCACTCAGCCATCTTCAGCGCGCGCTGAAGAATGGACGCCTGGGCCACGCCTATTTAATCAGCGGGCCCTCAAAAAGCGGCAAGCAAAAGCTCGCTGAAACACTCAGTGGCCTTCTGATGGAATGTCCCCCGGAGGAAGTCGAAACGCACGATGATGTGCATAGTGCCCGTCCCGAATCCAAATCCCGCCGCATTGTCGTAAGTCAGATTCGCGACCTTGAGCATGCCATGCACCAGAAGGCGTTGCATGGTAAAAGGAAGATCGCGATTATTTATGATGCGGATCGTCTGCAGCCCCAGGCGGCAAACGCTTTTCTGAAAACGCTGGAAGAACCGCCGCCGGAATCCCATGTCTTTCTTGTCAGTTCCCAGCCGGAGATGTTGCTGGATACCATCCTCTCCCGCTGCATTGAAGTCCCCTTGCGACGGCCGGATGAACGCATTCACACAGAAGCGGAATTGAAGCTGCTGGAAACATTTAAAAAGCTGATTCCGAAGATCTCCCAGGCCGGCGTGCAGGAAGCCATGCTTTTTACCCGTAGCTTTCAGAGCGTTCTGGATACTCTCAAAACTCAAACGCTCGAAAGCTTTGAAGAGGAAATTGCCCACGAAAAGAGCCTGTATAAGCAAAATACGGACGGCGCCTGGCTTGCAGAGCGTGAAGAACAGCTCAAAGCGCGTGCGGAAGCCGCCCTTCAACAGGAGCGCGGTCGTTTGCTTCATTTTGTGAGCTTTCTCTTTGGTGCCGCCCTGCGCTATCAGCAGGATTCCGACCTTATTCTTCCAAAGGAAGCTGCCGATACCGTCCAGGCTCTGGCACAGGCCCTCAGCGGCTTTGAATTGATCCAGCGTATGGAATCGCTCGATGAGCTTGCCCAGTCTCTCGAACGCAATACGAACGAAGCACTTGCGTTGGAGGTAGGATTTTTGAGAGCTTTTGCTCCCATAAAGTGAAACGTGTTGTCATCAAATTTGGAACCGGGGTTCTCACCAAAAAGAAAGGGTGTGCGCTCGATCCTTCGCGCTTTCGTCAATTTGCGCAGGAAATCGCCTATCTTAAGCGTAAGGGAATCCAGTGCATTCTGGTCAGCAGCGGTGCCGTTGCGGCGGGCATTGATCTTCTGGGCTACAAATCCCGCCCTAAAGACCTTGCTAGTAAACAGGCCTGCGCTGCCGCCGGTCAGCCCCGCCTGATGCATCTTTACGAAACCTGCCTCTCCAAACAGGGATTCCATACCGCACAGCTTTTATTGACGCACGACGACATCTACAGCAAGTCGCGGCGAAAAAATGCCAGCAATACCCTCGAGTGCCTGCTGGCAAAAAAGAATGTCATCCCCATCATCAATGAAAACGACTCCATTGCCGTTGAGGAACTCCGCCTGGACAGCAACGACCGCCTGTCCGCCGAGCTTGCCGTGATGGCGAAGGCCGACCTCCTTGTTATCATGACCAGCGTGGATGGCGTGCTGGATGGGGTCCGGCGCATCCCCATCATCCGGGATATTAATAAAGCCACGCAATATGTACGTGACGAAATGGGTGAGTATTCCGTGGGCGGAATGAAAACAAAACTCGAAGCGGTTCGATTCGCCTTGGACAACAAAGTGAAAACGATTATCGTAAATGGACGGAAAAACGGGCAGATTCGCGCCGCCGTAAAAGGTGAAAACGTAGGTACGCACTTCCCACTTCCCCGAAAAAAACAAAAACGCTGAACTGATTATGACGAGCTCCTCTCCAGCCATTGAATCCCACCGTTTTTTCTCCCCTACCCGCATATGGGCTTTATCCACCAATACGCTGACGGAATTGATCCGGCAGAAAATCTTCTATTTTCTTCTGATCTTCGCATTATTAATAATTGGTGATTCCGCATTCATGGAGCGTTTTTCCTTCGAGCAGGAATTTCAGATGCTCAAGGATGTGTCTCTGGGAGCAATGTCGATCTTCACCTCGTTGATTGCCATGCTGGCCACTGCTTTTCTACTTCCGAAAGATATTGAAGACCGCACCCTTTATACGCTTCTGGCAAAACCGGTTCCCCGCTTTGAATACCTGCTGGGGAAACTGATCGGCGTATGCCTTCTGTTGTTTTTTTCCATCCTGCTGATGTCCGGCCTGTTCATAACCGTTCTTGCTGTTCGCGAACAAATGGTGATTTCAGAAACGCTGGCTCAATTAAAGGGAGCGCCTCCGGCGGATGTTGCCGCGGCAGTGCTAAAAATTAAATCCTCGGCGCTGAATATCAATCTGTTGCCCGGCATTATCATTATTTTCATCAAATCCTCCCTGCTTGTATCGATGACGCTTCTGATCTCTACCTTTGCCAGTTCGGGAATTTTCACCGCGCTTGTCTCGATTGCCATTTACTTCATCGGCCATCTTCAGGCGACGGCGCGGGAATACTGGCTTCAGAGTGTAGATGCCAGCTGGGTTACCCGCGTTTTTCTTGCAATCATCGCCCTGCTTTTCCCGGACTTTCAGGCATTCAATCTTATTGATGGAGTTGTGATCGGAGCGGCCGTGCCCTTCGAGCTGTTTATGCGGATTTTTGGCCTCGGCGTTATTTACATCACCGTCTACTACCTGCTGGCCGCGTTTATTTTTTCAGGCAAGGAATTGTGAACAGGATCGTCATCTCTATCGTCATCCTTTTTATCTTCGGCGGCTTGCGCACACCGTATGAAATCGCGCTGCAGAAAAGTGAGAAGGCCGCCCGGTTCAAGACAGAAGCCCTCACTTTGAACCTTCGGGAACGGATAGGACAAACCTCTTTTCTCGCTGCGCTAAGCGGTTTTCGCTCCCTTGTTGCCGCGTTCCTCTGGATTGATGCGCACAACGCCTGGGAACGTACCGAGTGGGGCCGCATGGCGGGTATTTTTGATACAGTGACGACGCTGCAACCTCATTCCGTCCTCTACTGGGATATGTCCGCATGGCATATGGCATGGAATGCCAGCTCTGCGGTAAAGGATGACAAAAAGCAAACCAATCCCCTGCTACGCGAGCGCACAATCCGCCAGTACTACGACCTGGGGAAAAGCTTTCTTGAACGGGGCATTCAAAATAACCCGGAACAATATTATCTCTACGAACGGCTGGCTGATCTTGAACGGGATAAATACGAAGACCACTGCGCGGCGGCTGCGGCTTTTGCCAAAGCGGCTGAATTTCCGCAAGCCCCTCCTTATGTAAAGCGTTTCGCCGCCTACGAGCTGGCCGAATGCCCAGGCAAGGAGCGTGAAGCCTATGCAAAACTGCGTGAAATTTTTGACGAAGGCCAACTCCAGCATCTGCCCACCCTGTTAAAAAAGCTGCGGGATATGGAAAAGAAACTGGATATTCCCGAAAATCAACGCATACAGATTCCTGACGCACCCGCGGAAAAGAAATAAACTAATGCGATTTGCAATTTTTGGAGACATCCATGCCAACTATGAAGGACTACAGGCTGTCCTTGCCGATGCCAGGAAACAGGCATGCACCCATCACGTATGCATGGGAGATATTGTCGGTTATAATGCGGATCCTATAAAATGCCTGGAGACTATCCGGGATATGGAATGTCCGGTTGTTAAAGGCAACCATGACGAGCAGGCTTCCATGATGGGCCAGAAGGAAGGCTTCAACGCACTGGCGGAGGAAGCCATTAACTGGACTCGCCAGCAGCTCAGCCCGGAACATAAGGAATGGCTTCGCAACCTTCGCCTTCAACGCCAGGTGCGGGACTTTACCATCGTGCATGCCACGCTCGATACCCCGCATAAATGGGGCTATGTTTTTAACCAGCTAGATGCGGCGGCAAACTTCAGCTACCAGACCACCACGCTCTGCTTTATCGGCCATACGCATGTGCCAAAAGCGTATGTTCGCGAAGGCTCGGTACGCGCCATTCCGTTTGGGGTACTGCCTATACAGGCCGGAAAAAGATATCTCATCAATGTCGGCAGTGTCGGACAGCCTCGCGATGGCGATCCCCGCTCCGCTTATGCGATCTTTGATACGGACAGCAACGAAGTCGAACTTCGCCGGATCGAGTATGACATGGCCACCACACAGCGCAAAATTCTTGAGGCAGGACTTCCGGCCAAACTTGCTGAGCGCCTTGAGGTAGGAAGATAACATGGCATCCGGAAATTCCCCGGATTCCATTCTGCTGATCAAGCCGAGTTCACTTGGCGATGTCGTCCATGCCCTCCCCGTTGCGCAGGCTTTAAAAACGGCTCATCCGCAGTCTTCACTTTCCTGGATCGTCAATCAGGAGTGGATTCCCATTCTCGAGGGAAATCCTTTCATCGACCGTATAATCCCCTTTCCCCGCCAAAAGTTTCGCGGTATTGCAGGCCTCTTTGGCGGTATGGGCTGGATAAATGGGCTGCGCCCTTTAAAGCCCGACCTCGGCGTTGATCTTCAGGGGCTTTTACGCAGCGCATTGATTGGCCGTGGCTCCGGATGCCATGAACTTGTCGGCCTCTCCGATGCGCGGGAAGGCGCTACGCTTTTCTATAGTCGCACGGCCAAAGTTCAGAAGGAAATGCACGCCGTAGATCGCTACCTTGCCGTACTCGATGTGCTTGGGATTGCCCACCCTCAGATTCCACATTTTACTTTGCCCGCTGGTACACGCCCCGAATCTTTTTCGTTAAACGAACCCTTCCTGCTTCTGCATCCTTTTTCGCGCGGAGAAGGAAAATCCATGGATGCCAAAGTCCTTCAGGCTTTCTGCAACGAATGGAAAAAAACGCCTGTTGTCATTGTCGGACGCGTCAATACAGATATCCCGCTTCCCGCCACTGTGATTAATCTTCTAAACAAGACAACGTTAGCGGAATTGATCTGGCTGATTCGTAATGCGGGCTTTGTAATAAGTGTGGATAGCGGCCCCATGCACATCGCGGCAGGC
>JBDSIH010000335.1:0-13248 GCA_039918055.1 Chthoniobacterales bacterium | reverse complement strand
ATACGGGGGCATTTTCCGGCACCGCATCGCTCGGCACCATCACCTTCAATACGGGGTCATGGACTTACGGCAGCGTAACCACCTCCGGTGGTATTGTGCAGTTAACGAACCTGGCCGCCGTTCCTGAGCCAAGCACCGTGTTTCTTCTGATGGCGAGCTTCGGCAGCCTAATCGTCTGGAAACTGCGCCGCCGGGCATAGTCTCAAATAAACTTTTTTAAAAAACCGGCGAAAATTTCGCCGGTTTTTTTATGTACCTATGATGCTTTTAAGTCCGTGGCAAAAAATTGCAGAAGCGGATTGAATCCATCGATTTGAAACAGGTGGTATACACGTTAATCCCGGGTAGGTAATTTATACAGAAGTCAGGATGAAAGGCTGGGGGAATGCCGCTGGAAGCGATGTCGATACTGACTGGGAGTCATACCCATTTTTCCCCGGAACATTACACCCATGTAAGTTCCTCCCGACAGACCTGTGGCCAGCGCTATTTCCTCCATGGTTTTTGAGGTGGAAACCAACAGATGTTTGATACGATCTATTTTCAGGAAATGGATCGTTTCCATGACCGTATAGCCAAGATGTTTCCGGAAACGCCGCTCCAGGGCATCTCTCGATAAAGGAATATGATCAAAGACCGCTTGTATCGGTGGGACCTCGGTAATATGAGCCTGAATAAACTGTATAGCATTTGTCACATAGGAATCACTCGTGATAAAAAAATCCGACGAGCCCCGGGAAAAAATGGAAGGCGGGATTAGTATGGGGGCGGAGGGGGCTGGCTCTCCTCGGATAAGTCGCATGAGCAATGCCATTGCCTCATAGGCATGTTGAATAGGCTGGATCCCCACGCTTGTGAGTTTTGGGTGCGAAATATTGCAAAGAAAATCATTATTCCCAAAGCCGACGATTCCGACATCTCTGCCGACAGCAAAACCGAGCGCCTCGGCTGCTTTGGAGATTTCCCATGCGGCCCGGTCACTTCCACAGAATATGCCTACGGGGCGGGGAAGGGATTTTAACCACTTTCGGATTTTCTGGTTTTCGGTAGAGGTTAGATCGAAGGTTGTGGCTTTCCAGTGATGCAAGTGAAGCTCGCAGGGAAACTCTGCTTCTTTTACCACCTGTTCAAATCCGTGGCTTTGAGAGAGAGAGTGTCGGCCCATATGTTCTCCATAAAATGCGAAATGATGGAATCGTCGGGCGAGAAGATGCTCTGCGGCAAGACGGCCTGCCAGTTCGATATCGAGGATGACAGAGGGAACTTCCGTGGCCTCCAATCGACTCGAAATATTGACTATGGGAAAATTATAGGCGCGGACAATTTGCACATCTTTTTTATTAAGGAGACGAGTGATAAGCCCTTTCCCATCGGGGAGGAGATTGGCATGGTCCAGACGTATCTCCAGATCGATTTCCAGAGCATTTTCCTCGACGTATTGAGAGATGCCTTCGTAAGTATAGCGGTCAAAGTCGCTGCTGCTTAGGGAGACATAGATGCGGGGCCGTTTTGCCATAAGCTTTTTATACAAAGCAAAGCCGTTTTAGGCGCTACAAAAAATGAAATAACAGCATGCGGGGCGCGGCTATTTCGAGGATTGATTGCGGTCTCGACCCATAGACAGGCGTTGTAATGAGGTATATATACTAGTTATGAAATCGAGTTCTCCCCGCACTCTTCTATTCACCACCGCCAGTGTGGTAATGTTCCTTTGCAGCTTTGCAGCGCTTCAAACGACGAATGGAGCAACGACCTACACGTTTAATAACATGCTGACGGGAAGTCAGGATTGGTCGACGATCTTGAACTGGGCACCGAGTGGATCCCCCGGTTCGACAGGCACCGCAAACGGTGATTTTGCGATTATCGCGCCTGCTTCGGGATCTCTAAATGTGACGTCGCCCAGTGTAGCGACGACAATAGGTAATCTCAGTCTGACAGGATCGGCCGGCAACGCGCTGACCTTCACGCTGGGGAACGATCTGCAAAACGATACTTTTACCGTGCCTTCCACGCGTCCGACAATAGTCAATACATCAGGGGTTGCCTCAAATATGGTAATCGATCTCAATGGTCACAACCTGAGCCTCATTAAGCAGAGTGGTGGCAACAACTATGGATTTGGGCTGCTGATGGGCTCAACTTTAAGCATGAACATTACCTCCAGCAGCGGGGGAACCTTTACGAATGATACCTGGGGCGGGGCCTCTTACACTTCGCCTTTTGTAAACATACAGGGTAATGCTACGGTACGGGTGCAGTTGGGCGGCGGCAGTACTATCTATGCCAGTGGCACGACATTTTCCTCGGGTTCTACTTTTATCGTGGCTGGCGGCGCAGGTGCTCCTGGCACCGGGGTGAACTTTTACGCGAATACCGCAAATGCTTTAGGAAACCTGACTTTTGGCGATACGGTAACCGGAAAATATACCGATATGGTCTGGCAAGCTGCTGCGGGAACATCAACTGCAACGGTTGTGGGGAATTTTAGCCTCCTCGGTGGCAAGGTGAATATGGCTCTCGGGCAGTATTCTGCCTACGTAAACACTGTGAAAATTGGAGGCAATTTCACCGATCAAGGGGGATCCGTGCAGAGTTATAACGGTTATATTGCGGGTTATGGCTCAAATAATTTGAAGTTCTCCATGAATGGAGGAAGTGGAACGGAGCACACACTTTCAATCAACCGTACCTTGAATTACGTAGCGGGCGACTCTGGAGTTCATCTGGTAACCAACTTTGAGGTTGGTGACGGAACGACAGCGGGAAATGTTAAATTGGAAAATGTTTCCTCATCACTTGGAGCAGTCAATACATCTGGCGATTTTCGGGTTCGCAATGGCTCACGGTTAAATATTGGAACCACCACGACAGGAAATGATACGGCCTCGCTGAAAGCCGGAAGCATCACTATAGACAGTGGCGCAACGGTTGCGTGGACGTTTGGAACGCATTCGGGATTTGCGTTGGCAGATACCGCTTTGGGTGGCACGGGAACGCTGACACTTAATACGTTCAATCTGGAATTGGCCTATGATTTCTCAGGCGACTGGATCAGTGGAAATGATCTGCTCCTGTTTTCCTATACCAATTTCGTCGGCACCCCAGCACTGGGCACAGTTACCCTGGGTAGCGGAATCGCCAGCGTAGGCGTTCTTTATAATACGGATTCCGGGATTTACCTGAGCGATGTGCAATTGCAGGCAGTGCCTGAACCAAGCACGGTATTCTTTCTCATGGCCAGCTTCGGCGGCTTTATTATCTGGAAGCTTCGCCGCCGCACGGCTTAAGCATTTATTAATTTATAACCTGAACCGGGGAGCCATATAGTTCCCCGGTTTGTTTAGAGGGGATATCGGTTAACGAATCCGCATTGACCTTGGTGCTTGGGGGTACGATATTTCTTCACACGCTAAATTACCTTATGAAAAATAAATACAGTTCCCTCCTTTGTATTCTGATCAGCATGGCTGGTTTGCAACGCGGTTTAGCGGACGATCCCTCTCTTTATTATTATTTCGAGGATAATAATGATAACACGATGCCTACAAATTCCGGGGATGCGCCTTTTGCCCCGCACTATCTTGGTGATACGACGCAGACCACCACGCAGCATAAGTTTGGTAAGGGAAGTATGCTCATAGGGGCAAAAAAAGGGCCGGTTCCCATTCTGACCAACGCCGCCGGATTTGCCATAGCCTCGGAGTTCAATGATGCAATCCGTAAGTTGACGATTACTCTCTGGGTGCGTCCCGTAGCATCCGAAGATGGCAAGGGTAGCTGCTTCAATCCCGGTTTCAATATTTTGGGGCGTTATGCCTATGACTCCGCCGGAAATGTACTGCGGGGAACGGGCGCTTTTAACTACAGCTTTGCCTATGGCACCTTTAATTTCACCTATTGCGACGAAAATGGTAAGCCGCAGAGCTTTTCATCCTCACAGATAAAATTTATTGAAACTGAAGAATGGGTGCAGATGGCAGTCACTTTTGACGAAGGGAAGGTGGTTTTCTACTATAATGGCGTGCCCGTGGGTGATGGCGATGGCCGCGTTAACGGAGGCACAGGCATTGCCGCTACACAGGGTGCAACCGCATTGGTGGGATTTAATAATTCCCTTCCCGGAGATTGTATTGACGACTTTGGAGTATTCGTGGGTCGCGCCCTGACCGAATCTGAAATTGATAAGCTTTACAACCGGGGGCTGGAGGATTTTGTAAAGCCTGCCCCAAAAGCCGCACCTCCTGCCAAGAAGTAACGCGCTCGCGTTATTGCTTCGCAAGAAATTCAGTAAGCGTCTGAACGGAGCAGGCGGCAACCGGCACGGTTCCTTTGTAGACTTCAAATGCAGCAAAGGGCTTCAGCGTCGGCGTTGATCCTTCCATTTTTTGCAGGAAAAAAATAATCACCTGGTCGCCATAGTCTGTTCCCGCATCCAACCTTAAAGGTGGAAAGGGAAGCGGATCGCCCGGCTTATAAGGAAGAGAGGCTCCATTCCGCGCAAATAAGGTGCTTTTAAATACATAGATGCGGGCACCATCCTTTACAATGGCATCGCAAAGAATCGCTAAAGCACACTGCCGGACAGGCACCTTCCAGCTTGTATCAGCAACAGCAGGGGAGGCAGGTCTGATAATAGGAGTTCCTGGCGGCTTGGACTTGATGGGAGACGGAGATGGCATTTTCTCTTTGGCAGGAACTTGGGCTCTTCCCATATAAGGGAGGCTAAGAGTAAGAAGACTGATAAGAAGAAATGTTTTCATCGCCAGAGACCGGAAGTCTAATGCGGAGGGCACGGAATGGTAAACCACTTATTCCAAAGTCTTAACACATTTTCGGGCGAGTGTAGTCTATACGGTAATTTTTCACATTTTCAGTGCTTTGATAATGAATTTGCTGCGTGACGAAATCTTCTTTTCCTTTTCGGGGAACCCCATGCTAGCTTCCCAGTGTCATGAATACCGAGCCGTCTTCTTCACCTGATCTATCAGGGATCGATTTGAGCTTTGCTCCCGCGTGGGCCAAGGAATCCGAGCCCTCGAAGCAAATAGCTCGCCTTGTTGCGCGGCACGGAGGGCGGGAGGAACGCCCGGAGCGGCCTGAGCGACGAGGGGGAGAGCAGCGCCGCAGTGACCGTCCGCAGGGTCGTCGGCCGGAAGGAAGAAATCGCCCTTCACAACGTGATAACAATCGTCCGCCCCGGGAAGCTCGTCCTGAGCCAATCGCTCCGCTGAGTGGTTGGGAAATCAAATTTCTTCCGCATCCAAATGGAATCGAAGGTCTGGCGCGGCAAATCAAAGCGGCATCGAAGACCTATCCGCTTTTTGACCTGGCGCGTCTCGTATTGGAAAAGTCCGAACGCTACCGGGTGGAGTTCAAACCCGCTTCTTCCTCAGCGCCGACACTCTTTCAGCTTCAATCCGATGGAAGCGTGTGGATGAAAGAAAGTGAAGCACTTAGCCACGCGCTCGCGCAGCAAGTGGATGCATTTTATCGCAGAGAGCGTATTACCGTTGATCCCCCAAAAGGGTCGTATTCCTTCGTCGCTGTTTGTGGGATGAGCGGCACCGTTCTTGGCCCTCCGAATTACCACGATTTTCAGGATAAGATCCGGAAGCTGCATTCCGAAAAATTTAAGAATGTGCCATTTGATCAGTATAAAAGCCGCATACGCAATGAGCGCGATGAGGCACTTGTTGAAAAATGGAAGGAAGAGCAAAGCGCACGCGATGTATTCTATCCCGTCAATACACCCGAAGGAGAGGAACCTCTGAAGCTGGAAAGTCTTGCCGCTGTTGAAGCGCATTTCCGAAAGCACCATGCTTCCACGGCCATCGTTCCGGTTACTGATCGCATTCTGGTTCCCGGACCCGCAGCCATGAATGACTCCGCTCCCGCCGCTCTGCTGCTTACACGGGGTAATTGTGACGAATTAATACGCTTCCCGCTTCCGCTGGCACACATTCTGGGCGAGCAGCTTGCTGCAAAGGGCCTTCAGGTCTTCAAAACGCACGATAATATCACATGTGTTGGTGTCGCCCGTCCGCGCTATCTCGACCGTCAGGCCACCCCTGTTTCAGACCGTCTGGAGGCTATCCTTGGTTATCTTGAAGCCCATGCCTCCACGCCACGCACGGAGCAGTGGAAAGCCCTTACCGAGCTCTATCCGCTTCCAAATGAAGGCCCGGACACTCGCGAAGCCGCAATGGCGACGGATCTCCTCTGGTTGCTTCACGAGGGGCATGTCATTGACTACGCAGGTCGCGGTCTAGAAGTGACGCATCGCCGCGGGCAGAATACTGTTACTTCTAAAGTTTCTCCGGCTTAATTTCGGCGACTGCTTTCTTTGTTGCCGAAGTCGGATACTCGACGAAGAAAAATCGGGACTTGAACGTTGATACCGTGGCAATATTCGCAAACCGACAACATGCTGTTGTGCGCTTTAAAAACTATAAATGGAACTTTTAGAAAAACCTGCCGCAGGAAGCACCCCTGCTGAGCGAGAAATCGCCCGGCGACGCACCTTTGCGATCATTTCGCATCCGGATGCGGGCAAGACCACGCTTACGGAAAAGTTTCTGCTTTATGGCGGCGCTCTCCAGCTGGCAGGAAGCGTCACTGCGCGCAAAAATCAACGTGCCACGACGAGTGACTGGATGGAGCTTGAGCGTCAGCGCGGTATTTCGATTTCCTCCACAGTGCTGCAGTTTGAATACGGCGGCTGTGTCGTTAATCTGCTGGATACTCCCGGTCACAAAGATTTTTCCGAAGATACCTACCGCGTGCTCAGTGCCGTGGATGCGGCGGTGATGGTGGTGGATGCGGCAAAGGGAATCGAAGCACAGACACGCAAACTTTTTGAGGTATGCAGACAACGTGGAGTTCCTATCTTCACGTTCATGAATAAGCTTGATCGGCCCGCAAAGCCGCCGCTCGATCTTCTTGATGAACTGGAAAATGTGCTCGGCATCCACGCGCTTCCGGTGAATTGGCCGCTCGGAAATGGCAGGGAATTCCGCGGAGTGTATGATCGTCAGGCCAGCGAGGTGCATCTCTTTGAGAGAACACCCATGGGAGCCTACCGTGCGCCTGAGCAGGTGGGGGGAGTGGATGACCCGGTCGTGAAGGACGCAATGGCGCCCGACGTATACGCGCAGTTTCGCGATGAGATTGATCTGCTTGATGGAGCGGGCGCTCCCTTCGACCTGGAGGAAATTCGCGCCGGCCGGCTAACACCGGTTTTCTTTGGCAGCGCGATGAATAATTTCGGGGTGCAGCTTCTGCTTGATCGGTTTCTTACCCTTGCTCCGCCACCCACAGCCAGGATAACGCAGGCGGGAACTGTGCATCCGCACCATACCGCATTTTCGGGGTTTGTTTTTAAGATTCAGGCAAACATGAATCCAAAGCACCGTGATCGTGTCACTTTTATCCGTATCGTATCCGGTGCTTTCCAGCGCGATATGGTTGTGCAGAATCCGCGCACGGGCAAACCTGTGAAACTCTCAAATTCGCAACGTCTTTTCGCGCGTGATCGCGAAACGGTGGATAGTGCATGGGCGGGAGATGTCATCGGCATCGTTGGCAATCAGGATTTTCAGATCGGCGATACGCTCGCGGAAGAGGAGGCGATTCGCTTTGATGAGATTCCACGCTTTGCGCCGGAATGTTTCGCCCATATTTCCAGTGTCAGCAGCGCTACGCAGAAAAGATTTCGCGAAGGGCTGGATCAATTACTGCGAGAAGGCGTCGCCCAGGCCTATGAGTTAAAGGATGCAGTCATTCGTATTCCGCTGCTTGGAGCCGTGGGGCCGCTGCAGTTTGAAGTGCTGAAATACCGCCTCGAGTCGGAATACGGGGCGGAGTGCAAAATTGAGTCTGCACCATGGGTCGTTGCCCGCTGGATTCGCCCGCTCGATGGTTCTGAAAAGATTCCCGCCCTTACACTGCCAAGCGGAGCGCGCCAGGTGAAGGATGAGAATGGATTCACCCTCGCTCTCTTCACCAGTACATGGTCGCTCAAGTATTTTGAGGATAATAATCCCGCACTGGAGATTTCTCCCCTTCCGTTCAGCCTGGCGCCTGTATCAGAGAAGCGATAATTCTACAAATTCAACGGCATTTGTCCTGACTATCAGGATGAATGACCACCAAATTTTCGCGAAGCCTGCTTTACTGTTTACGAAACGGTGAACTATAGGAAATGACATTCCCGTTCTGATCCAAAACAACCACGACGGGTGTTGAGCCGTAATAGCGCGATTTATTGGATGCTGGAAGTCTTGGATCATTGATCCGCATTACCTGAACCGTCCATCCGGCTTTTTTCCCATCCACGATATAAGGAGTTACTTTATAATCTCCGTCATATGCCCATTGCTCACGTTTGGAAATGGCTTGTCGCGCGTAATTTGTGGCACGCGCCTGCTCGGATTGTGGAGATTGCTGTGCGCAGCTGCTGAACAAAACGCACGCAAGAAAAAGAAGTATGATTTTATTCATGGTGGATTCCGTAAATTGAACCAATCATCGCGTAAAATGGAAGCACGAACGGTTTGTTCTCATGAAATCCTGAACTGCCGATACAGAAAAAGATAGAGATTTTCCTGCTGAGCCTGTAACACCATCTCAACGTTCCCTTGTTATGAAAAAAACGATCACTTTGGTTTCCATAATAGTCGTCCTGATTGTGGCATGCATTGGAGGATATTATTACTACCACTCGAATGCAGGATTCAGTCCGTGGATGCCCCGCACGGAGTTTAATGACTGGGTATTTAAACAGATTAAAGGTGGTAATCTTTATGTCAGCGCGGTGGAGGGACGCCTTGCAAAAGGGGATAAGCAGTGGCGCGCACGGATCGTTCCTGTTCCACGGGATATGGCGCTGGATTGGCACTGGTATTTTGATATGAGCGAAAAATTCTACAACGACCGTGTTTCCGAAATGACGATGAAGGATAAATACGACCAGATATGGACACAGTCCTTCCTGGATAAAAACGGTGCTAAAAACTATCAGGCGGTCTTTCGCAAAATTGCTCTAAAACAAAGTAAGCGTTAGGTCATCGGTGTGCGATGCACTCCTTGACAAAAAGCGATCTGAGAAAGACAATTAAATTGATTTGAAACTCCTTCTCCTGCTTCGCTCCCGTCTGCTGACTCTTGCTATGGCGGGGTTTTGCTTTTTTGAAATTTGTTCCACAACGGGCTGCGTTGTCTATCCCACGCCTTACGGCGAAGAGGTCGCTGGCCCGGTGTCGGTTAATGCAAATTACGGGAGGCCCGCAGGATTTTATTACCGAAATTATCCCGTATATTATTACGGTGGTCGGCGCTGCTATTACTATGGTGGACGCCGCTACTGGTACCGTGAAGGCCGGCGCTATTACTATCGGCGGGGTTATCGCTATTATTATTAATTGTAAGTGAAGGATTACTAAAGATTATGAAAAAAATTCAATATAGTGTCAGCCTTGCTTTGCTGCTTCTTATAGTGGCATGCGCACCACACCGGAAACAGAGTGTGCAGGCAGCAACCCTCCGAACGGTTGGCCAGGATCCGCGCCACGCGCAGGTGATTTTATATTCGCTGAATCCGAACCGTTCCAAAGCTTCCGGAGCGCTTTTTCACGGCTACGGTATAGTGGGAGAATCAACAATTGCCAGCCACACGGACAAACGTGCGCTTCTCGATACGCTGGCTACGGGAATTGATAACAGCCAGGGCTCCTCTCACGTCTGCTTCAAGCCGCGGCACGGTCTTCATGTGGTATATAACAACCAAACCACGGATTATCTCATCTGTCTGCAATGCCTTCATATGAAGGTTTTCCAAAATGGCCACGTGAAGAATGTGACTATCTCAAATTCTCCAGGGCCTGTGTATTACGGTATGCTGACGAAGTATCATATTCCGGCTCCGCCAAAGTAGACGTTCACTATTTATCCGTTAAAAACCGATACGTGGTAGTGTGGCGATAGGTTTCGCCGGGAAGTAAAGTCATCCTGCCCGTGCCTTGTTTATTAATGGCATTGGGATAGCGGTGGCATTCCATGCAAAGCCCTGAAAAGGGGGGGTAGGGTTTTCCGGATTTCCCCCTGAGCGTGCCGTCCAGATATTTGCTGGTATAAAACTGAAGGCAGGGTTCCGTGGTAAGGACTTCCATTATACGTCCACTTGCTGGGTGGCTTACCCGCGCCGCTAGTACAAGGGTGCCGTCATCGGTACGATCGATCCAGTAATTATCTCCATGCTGAAGAAAAAGCTGATCGATACGGTCACCGATCATCGCCGGCTTGCGGAAATCATTTGCCTTTCCCTCCACGGAAGCAAAAGCGTCGCTTAATGTCAGATCATCATCTCCGGGAGTGTATCGACTGGCGAAAATTTGCAGTTCGTGATTTTCAATAGTATCGCAACCCTCTCCGGCGAGATTGAAATATGAATGATTGGTCAGATTAACGATGGTGGGAGCATCGGTTGTTGCGCGGTATTCAATCTTAAGTTCATTTTCCGGTGTCAGTGTATAATCTACCGACGTTGTCAGGTTTCCCGGATAGTCCTCTTCACCCTCGGGGCTGAGATACGTGAGGCGCAGCGTTTCTCCATTTATGGCAGGTTCCCACATTTTCTTGTCGAAACCGCTGTAACCGCCATGCAGATGATTTGGCTTTTGATTAAGGGGCAGGCTGTAGTGCTGCCCTTCGAGAGTAAATTTTCCGCCAGTAAGGCGCCCGACCGTTCTCCCGACAATGGCTCCAAAATAAGGGTGCCCCTTTAGATAAGCATCAAGATGATCAAAACCGAGAACAACGTCCGCGTACTTTTTATTCCGATCGGGAACGCGAAGCGCAGTCACGATTCCTCCATAGTTGGTAATGTCCGCTTCCAGGCCATTCTCGTTTTTAAGCTTAAAAAGAGATGCGGCTCGTCCATCCGGCAAACTGCCAAAGGGGATTTGATTCATAGAGGGTAATTGTTTGCCGATTCCTCGTTGGACTTTGGCATGTCTGAATTTATAGAATAGGCTACAGTTGATACAAGCGGGGAATCGTTCTTACCTTTATGAAACGCCCTATACCGGTCTCTTTTTGTTGGTATTTGGATTTGCCGGAAATCCTTTTGGCGCACCATGGATGAATATTGTCGCAGCAAAGAAGGCCCCTGCTTCACGAGTAAAGAGATGAATCGAACGGAGGATTGATAGAATTTTTTGAACGCGGAGGCATCCTGAAGTGTCATCTTGTAAGGTGGAAAAAACAGACGTTTAAATTTCAGATGATCAGATCACAAATAAAATCTAAGTCTCCTATTTCAAAATACTTACAGAGTGGGTTATTAATTATCTTACTTTCTTCGGCACATGCGGAGGACTCGCAGTTTACGCTAAATCCTGCAGTGAAGCTTACGGATAATCCCACGAACTATACCATTACCGTTACTATGCCGGAAAAGGATCCCCCGAAGTTCGATCTGCAGATGGACGGGCAGACGCTGACTCTTTCTTCCGGAAAAACCGCTCAGGGTGTCGGCTATCAGCAAAGCTTCACGCTTCCTCTGGCGGATCGTTACAAACCGGTGGATACGCAGAACAAGGGAAACCAGTTTATTATCACTGTAGCAAAAGCAGATGCAGCCACACTTGCTTCGCAGGCACAGCAGTCCAGCGCTGCGGCTTCTCCATCTCCTCTGCCGCCTATGCAGCAGCAACAGGTAGCACAGCCACAAATGCCGATGGTCGCTAATTGGGGTGCCAACGGGAATCAAAACCCGGCTGTGGCGAATATGGCGCGCATGCAGCAGCAGATGAATCAGATGGTTCAACAAATGATGCAGGGCTTTGGGGATTCAGACGATGATGCCTTTGGAAATGCAATTAATAACATCGGGAATATCGGGATAAATGCTCTCTCGGCGAGTAGCGGAAATTCCGGCAAAGAAAAAATAACCGTGAAGGAAAACAAGGATAGCTATGTGGTATCCATGGCCCTTTCACAGGAGGCGGCGGATAATGTAACACTCAGTGTGGAGAATAACCGTTTCCTGAAAATTACGACAAATACGCAGGCTTCCGGCCAGATGCAGGGAGTTCTGAGTTATCAGGCAACCAGCACGAAAATGATGCTGCTCCCCGGTGGGGTGCAGGGGAGTAAATTGACGCGGGAATACAAAGACGGTGAACTAAAAATCACGATCCCGAAGATATAATGCTGCGACTATATTCCCTGGCAAATAACGCGAAGACTTCTCCGCCTCGTGCGCCTTGGGATTCTTGTCTTCCAGCGTATTCCCTCCGAGCCTCAGGAGTGAGGTAAGGATGAGAAAGGGAAGAACATTCATAAAAACCGCACGAAGCGCGGACGGAATCAACCGCCCGCGCTGTCGTCAGAAAGGTCACCCTTACTTGGTGACTTTTTTGATGCTGTCCAGAATCTTGTTCAATTCCGCAGCGTGAATCTTTTCACCTTTTTTGGTGACCCAATAGGTGATCATTAGAATTTGATTTTTGCCGATATCGCCAAAGGCAAGCGTGATGGTCGCAGGACCGTATTCGTCATTTTTTCCGTCCCATGTCAGCAGGCTCCACTTAATGCCGCCCGCTTCGAGTTCGGATTTCTTTTCCGAGGATTTATCAATGACGACCTTCTGGTCTTTTACAAGCCAGTCCACATTTTCATCGATAAGGGAATCGATTTTCTTGGCCGGGCTTACTTCAAAAATAATCGTCGCAGCCTGATCCTCGGATTCGCAGGCAAATCCCTGATCGGTATCTTCGGGTTTCCAGGAGTCAGGAACCGTTATGGAAACCGCAGGGTCCTCTTTGGGTAGTTTAATGGTGCCTGCGGAGGCATTGGATACCAGCCCGGTGAGAGCTAGTGTCAGCGTTAGAAGGAGGATTTTTTTCATTGAAGAGTTATCCTATTTCGCAGGTCACGAGGGAGCGAGATATAATAAACATATTAAGGGATAATAGACGAGGTATAGCCACTTTTAGCATATTTCTGGTATTGACAGAATTACCGGGAAGGAATGAGATTTGTCCCCTATGAAGACTTCCTGTTTCTCTCGCCGTTCAAAACTTTTTGTGGCTCTTGCTCTCTGCAGCATGGCCCTCATGTCCCTCCCGCAGAAAGCACAGGCCTTCGGCTTTCCAATGTGCCCTTTCAAAAAGAATGACGCTCTTTGCAGCGCGCTGAAAGTCATCGGTCAGGATACCAAGCGCATGATTGTGGTCGTCAATGCCG
>JBDSIH010000334.1:0-1550 GCA_039918055.1 Chthoniobacterales bacterium | reverse complement strand
GCATCATCCCCTCAAACGAGGTTGCTGTATTAATAAAAATTTCTCCATTCGGATACAGCCAGGTCTCCGTCATTCCATGGCCGAAATAACGCTGATTGGTATCGTATAATTTGAAATTCACCCGCACGCCAACACGCTGATTGCCTTCTTCGATAATGATGATATTCGGGCTGCGGTCATTCGACTGTTTGATCTCCACGGAACTCCCTGGAGATCCGGGCGCACCCGGACGGTCCACTTTAAATACCATTTCCATCTGGGCTGTATTTTTCAGCGCGGGCCATTCCCCCTCCACGACAGACATGATTCCTCCCGCTGTCGTATCGAAAAGCACGTGGGCTTTCCCGACCCGCCCTTCATAGGCACCATTTCTGGGAATAAGGATTGCACCATTAGGCGCAGCAGATACGGATAAACAACCCACACCGAATGCTAAGAGGAGAGCAGGAGATTTCATTTAAGAGCGTAATCTATAAATTTTCCGGCTGGAAATGAACTCAATAAAATTTGTATTTTAAAGTTCAGGTCCTGGCTCTGAGGATATTTGGACACGGTACATTAAGATACGGAGCCAGAATTGGTTGCGGCCATTATAAGAGCCTGGTATCGGGGTATTGCAGATTAACGATATAGTGCGCTGCTCGGTTTTAATTTTTGCAGATTAACGCCAACATTCTTCCCGGGGTTTGTTAGCAGGGGGTTTAACGTCGACTTGACAGATTTCATTCCTGAGATAACTAATACGCCTATGCGTTGCATGCCTTATAAATCCTGGATAGCGCCAATTTGTATGGCGGTTCTGGTATTATTTATCGCGCAGGCAGCTCTGGAGCGGATCGAGCATGCGGGTTTTATCGAGTTTTGCTCCCATGATTCTCTGACTGGCAATAAGGGGGATGAAGCATCGATTCCCGAGTGTTGTCTTTGCTATTGTGATGCTGGTTTTTCCCTCCCTGCTCATACCGCTTTGCTTGCGGGGAATTTGGATTACCGGGAGTGGCGGTTTTTTACTGCCAACGAATCCTGTCCTGACGGTCCTGTCAGAGCTATCGATTATCCGCCTCAATTGTCCTGAGGAATCAGGGGTGTATTGCGCCCCTGAATCACGTTTACGAGAGGGATTTCCCCTCTTCTTTTCGGCCTGAGTGCCGATTTTTCATAAACGCCGTCGCGTCATTTAATGGCGCGGCCCATCGGGACAAAACGATAAAAACCGCTCTCAAAAAAATTATACTCTTCCTGGCAGTGCCGCTTGCGCTCTGCCCGATGCTGAACGCCCAGACGAAACCGGGCAAAACCATTACGATTGACGCACTGATCGTGCAGGCACTTGCAAACAATGCGGAGCTGCGCTTTTACGAGGCAGAAATTGAGGCCGCAAAAGGAGTAAGACGTACAGCGGGGAGCTGGCAGAATCCCCAATTCGCCGGCGAGATTGGCGCGAAACGCACGGTGGGAGATGGAATAGATGCCACGGGTATCGCTTGGGCAACCGCCTTTCAGCAAACCTTCGAATGGCCGGGCCGCGTATCTCTGCGAAAAAATATCGC
>JBDSIH010000333.1:0-1831 GCA_039918055.1 Chthoniobacterales bacterium | reverse complement strand
TTGAACCCCCGACACGAGGATTTTCAGTCCTCTGCTCTGCCAACTGAGCTACCCAGCCGAAATGGAAAGGGGGAAAATATCTCTGATTGTCCTGCGTTCTGCAAGGATTGAAGAAGTTTTTTTAAGACTTCTTTTCCCGGCTCAATGTTTTGGGGAGAAAAACCACCCTGCGCCTCCTCCGACAAGGAGGAGCTGATTGAGGGTGAGTGGGCCTGCCGATTCCATGTAAACCCCGCCCTGAACACGACGCTGATATATCGTAATCGGGGTAAGGTGGCTGGTTATCGCGCTGGAATCCGGCAATTTCGAGGTATCCACGTATTGGCCGATCATCGGCATTAATGCCGTGCCGAAGGAGATTACCGGCTTCAGGGCATTGTAGGTGCGCTCAAAAACCCTCTTACTGTCGATGTATCCGAACGCCTCGTTTGCATCCTGGTAGATGCTTTTTATGGATTGAAAGTCAGCGGAGCTTTCCAGATTCGGGGAGTCGGGAGTTTTGGCGGCAGAGGCATGGACGGCCGTATCGCTCATTCCGAAAAGAAGGAAATCCCTGGTGATGGCGAGTGTAGGATTGATGATCGCAATGCCGTTGACACTGGGAGCGCTGTAGTAGTGAGCATTCGCATCCTCGGTTACGACCATTTGTGGAAGCACGGAGGCGGATACCGTCTCGATCAGTTTTTTAGCGGCGTCCGAATTTACAAGGGGAATGGCGATCAGAACTTCTGGCGTGAAGCTTGCCTGCGGCCAGGAAAGGGAAAAGCCTATTTCTGGACCAAAAATCTCGGAGAGATTAACCGAATCCAAATGCTGCTCCACAAGAATATGGTAGATATTCGGAGGGATGAAGGAATTCATATTGTCCTTCATATTTGGCCATTTAGCGAGAGAGCTATAATAAAGCAGGGTATCAGGCGAGGTGTATTGCACAGTGCGATGCTCAAACTTGCCTGAAGGCGTTTCGTCTGTCTGAATAAAGCAGCTGTCGCGCAAAAGAGGGCCATCGATCTTGAACGAGGCGGTCAGCGATTTTATCTTCCGGATCTGCTCGAGCTGGTAGGGATTCGGGATGGCGTTCATGGTCTTTCCGACCGCCAGCAGCGTCTCGAGAATAGGGGACGCATTTACAAAGCTTACGAAGTCCGCTTCTTTGGGAAGTTGATCAAGGCCCTTTTGGAATTCCGCATTTTTCACAAGGGCGGGGGATGTATTACGACCGGCGAGCCGATCGAGGGTATCATGAATGGTTTTCTCGTCGTTTGATAGAACACACCAAACACCTTTGGAAGTGGTAAAGAGCGTCAACTCGCCGTGTTGCGTTTTGGTAATTTCCACTCCTTCATATTGGGAAACGGTATGCTCGATTGCAGGATGTCCGGCATCGAACTGCTGTCTCAGGCGGTCGAGCGCATGCTGCAGACTTTTATGGCTGCCGTAATATTGAAAACCGCCAACCCAGGAGATCTGCGTGCTTCCTATGGAAGTAATGGCGCCGAACATGCGCGATGGCTTAATGTCACGAAGAATGGCTTCGGCTTCATTTTTTCCGGCTTCGCCAAGTTTTTCCAGAGGCACTTTCAGGAAGTCGCGCACGGAAGGTTCGTTGGCGATTTTGGAAAGCTCGGTATCCTGCCAGCGGCGGGCGGAACGGGGGAGATCGGTAAATGCCGCGTAGGCGATGGTGTTATCAGGCAGATAGCGTGAAGGGTCTGCGGGACCGTACGTGCGAATGAGGTAATACCCAAGGCCGCCAAGGATCGCCAAAAGAACAATGGCGAGAATCGTTTTTTTCATAAATTTGCGTTACTCAACCGTCCGTTTACAGGAC
>JBDSIH010000332.1:0-2617 GCA_039918055.1 Chthoniobacterales bacterium | reverse complement strand
ATACGGCCTTTGTGAAAGGGATCGAAATAGACATCTTCGTGTCGTGCGATGAAATGCCCCGGCAGGTTAATACCATCAATTTCCAGGTCCGCACGGCGGCCAATCATAATGTAAACTATGGCCAGAGTAATCGGAATGCCGAGGCGGGTATCCAATACGGTTGGGATCAGGGAATTTTTTCCGCTGTAGTAATTTTCCGTATTACCGCGGAAGCCCAGCTCTGCTGCGAGATAGGCGGAAAGCTCCATGACGCGCTCCCTGCTGGAGATCGCGCCGGAAATACGCCGCTTTAACTGACGCGCCCACATCTGTAGACGGTTTTCGCAGGTTTCCACGCTGAAGCCTGGAGTCAATGCGGCAGCCAGCTTCCACATGGCACCTTCGAGGTCGCCGTGTTCTTCGAATTTGGAACAGAGCTGCAGGAAGTTTTCATCCGCGGTGTTTTGCTCAATCTGCGAAAGAATATCGCGGGCAATGACGGAAACCTGTTCGTTATCCATGCCGACTAATATTTCCAGCTCGGGAATATTATTTTTGCCACCGACGATGAGCTGCTCCTTAACCAGGCGGACTGTTTCCGGATCGTCATCCGTTAACAGTCGCAAGAGCGCTTCGCGTTGCGAACTCATTCCATTAAATATAAGCGTGAATTACAGAGCTCTGCAAGCATGGCGTCTGCAAAAAGATCACGCACGTTTCGTCTCGATCGAAAGCACTTCTCCCGGTTCGGCATCAATCTGAAAAGCGATCGGGCGACAGCAGACGGTGCAATCTTCGATCGTGGAATGAATGCCCTGCGAGGTATCGATGTTGAGTGTGAAAGTTTCGCCGCAATACGGGCAGAATACTTCCTCCACACTAATCAGATTCATTTCTTTTCGATGTAAGGAATCTTTTTCGCGTCGCTCCAGAGATCTTCGAGTCCGTAGTAGTCGCGTTTATCTTTATGGAAAATATGAATGAGCACATCGCCGTAATCGAGGATCACCCACTGGCTCGCGGGAAAGCCATCTTCGTAAATGGGCTTGAGATCGAAGCGCTCCCGCATTTGTACGCGGATGGAACTTGCGATGGCCTTGAGCTGCGGATCGGATGCGCCCGAGCAGATTACAAAATAATCGGTGAAGGACGATAGCCCGCGCATGTCGAGAATCACGATATTCTCGGCCTTTTTATCCGCCGCTGCGTCTGCGCAGGCTTCGGGAAGGGGAGATTCTACCGGTACAGTTTTTGTTTTTCGAGGACGAGGCATGCTTTTGCCGGTACGAGATAACGGATCGAGAGGCCCTTGGCAACACGGTTACGAATTTCAGTGGAAGAAATATCGATTTGGCGGGGAAGAAAGAAGTAATCCCCTGTAGAAATGGAACTCCGACCAAAAACAATAAGCCTGGCCAATTCACGAACGGTGTCGATTTCGCTCCAGGTATGGAGTTCGGCGAGGTTATCGGCACCCAGAAAGAGGAATAGCTCACTTTCCGGATGCTGCGCCTTCATCATACGAAGAGTATCGACCGTGTAGGAGGGGGAATCCCGGCGAATTTCAAAGTCATTTACCTCAAAGCCCGCCTCCCCCTCGATGGCGGCCGCGACCATTTCATAGCGGACTTCCGGCGAGGCCGGGCGGGTCGCTTCCTTGTGAGGGGAAATTTTCGCGGGAAAAAAGACGATCTTATCAAGGCCCAGCGCCTCCTGTGCATCGCGTGCCAGAATGAGGTGGCCGTAATGAATCGGATCAAATGTGCCGCCGTAAATGCCGATCTTCATGACTGATAAATAGCCCGTTGAGAAAAATGTTTCAGTAAATACCTTCGACAGGAGGCGAAGTTTTTGGTTTTCAGACGCTATGCAAAGCAGTGAAGTTGGTCAATTGCTCCTTGTCGGCGTTCCCGGCCTTGAGCTCGATTCCGAAACCGCGGCGATGTTTCGCCGTATTCAGCCCGGCGGATTTATTCTCTTTGGGAGAAATATCAAGAGCCCGGAGCAGCTTCGTAAACTCATCGATGATCTTCGTGATATCAGCTCGGTGGAGCCTGTAATCACGATTGATCAGGAGGGCGGGCGCGTATCCCGTCTTAAGCTGATAGGAAACGAACCGCCAAGCGTGCAGCAGTTGCGGGTAAAAGGCGACCGGGAGTTGATTCGCCAGCATGGGGAAATCACCGGCAAGCTGCTTCGTCTTTTTGGCTTCAACCTCGATCTCTGCCCCGTGCTGGATATTTCCTTTGATGACGAGGCGGACAATTCTCTGCGCGGAAGATGCTATGGCACCACAGCGGAGCAGGTCATTGATCTAGGCGGCGTTTTTAACGCTGCCTTGCGCGAAACGGGCATCCTCAGTTGCGGAAAGCATTTTCCCGGCTATGCCTCTGCCACGTTTGATCCGCATCACGAACTTCCTGTCCTCGATCGCGCCGCTTCGGAAATGGAGAAGCACGAACTCGCCGTATTCCGTCATTTCGCGGATAAGGTGGATAGCATGATGGTTGCGCACGCTGTTTACACGGATCTTGATGACTCCGGGCTTCCCGCTTCGCTATCGCCTAAAATCATCAACGAACTTTTGCGCCGCGACATGAGTTTTAACGGCCTTGTCATGACCGACGATCTCGACATG
>JBDSIH010000331.1:0-9882 GCA_039918055.1 Chthoniobacterales bacterium | reverse complement strand
GGCAAGAATGAAGCCTCCGGCATATAAAACGCCCGATGCCGTTTCCGGCATCTCAGCGCCATGCGCATGGCCATGAAAAATCGCAAATAATCCGACAATGATCATGCTGGCCACAAGTGGCAGGCGGGCGGATGCGGCAATGAGAACGCCCAGCGTCAGAACGGAAAGGATAATTCCCTGTTCCGTAAACGGCAGGGCAATGCCTGACATACCAAGCATTCCGCCCACAGCCATCACACTTACAAAAGTCAGCGGCACCGCCCAGATGGCTCGTCCACCCATTTGAGCCGCCCAAAGCCCGACGGCTAGCATGGCGCAAATGTGATCAAGACCTGTTAGCGGATGCGTAAAACCATGCTCAAAGCCATTTGTGGCGCCCACGCCCACGTGCGCATGAACCAGAGAGGGAACAAGGAGGCAAAGTGCCGCTACAGTAAGAGGATTTACGGAGAAACGTTTCATACTATTACCTTCGTATACCGATCAAACTGCGGGTTCAATCGAAACCGATAAACCCGCGCCTTTATTTCGCGTCCGGAAAAAGTTTTTTCACAAGGCGAGCGATGCCATCATTGGCGAATTCGCTGGCGGGATATTCCTGCTTGGCTTTGAGGAACCACGCAAGGCTGGATCCGCTCTGGCCTTTCTTTTCGAGATCCTCGGCATTTTTCAGTGCCCGGACAAAGCTAGCAGCTTTCGTGGTAAGATTGGCGCGAACCTGGTTCAGCTTATTATCATCAGGAAATTGCTGGAAAGCGCGCTCGGCGCCTTCCCATGCTCCGGCGTTATCCCCGTGCTTCTCGATTTCCTGGGAACGGATAATCGCGCTTTCGATGAGGGTCATATCCTCGAGTACTTTTTGCAGTTGCTTCTGCTTTTCCGGATTCATTGCCGTGGCTGCGATGAATCGCACACGGTCATCATAAATCTGGCGATAATTGCGCTGACTGAGCAGTTGGTCAAAATCCACAGAAGCCCGTTGCTGCACATCGGCCTGGGAGAAGATCATGCCGGATACTTCCTTCAGCGCAGGATTGCGCGGCCAGATTTCGGTGGCTGCCTTGAGTTCGACTTCCAGCGTTTCCTTGTCTCCGCTGACCGCGGCATTTTTGGCTTTGGCTAGATGAAGGCCTGCCAGGGCCTTGGATGTTTCGATGGCGGCCATCGGTTTGGAATTATCGAAATCCTTAGCGGATTTCTGCAACTCAACGACAAGGTTTTCTGCCAGCGTGTAGTCCTTCACTTCAATCGCAGAAATGAGCTGATTGGTCTTCTGAGCGAAGGCGAGCGCCTTTCGCTTTTTGTCACGGGGTACGGTGCGTATGGCGGGCAGGTATTCGCCGAGGAGGAAGGTTTCTCCAAGGCGTTTGGTGGCACTTTCCATTTCCTCGTGTTCGAGAAGATAGTTGAAGGCGTTTACACCTTCGTCCACATCGTGCATGATTTCATTGGCCATGGTATCGACGGTTCCCACCGTGGGGGGCATACCCGTCGTTTTTGAAAAGAGGCTTTTCGCCTCCTGGCCTACATGGAGCTGGGTTTCTCCATCCGCAAAGACGCAGCGGTAAAAGCGCGTGGCGATGGAGACATGCTGAAAGCGGCGTTGCAGAAAGAGCTGGATGATAAAGGCCTGAAATTCCATTTTGGCCTGAAGGGAGGAAACCTCCCTCTTGAGTTGATTGGCCTTCAATAGGGCATTGATCTCCGCGAGCCGCTGGGTCTGAGGTGCCATTTCAAGGCTACGCTTCAGTTCCTGGGACTTCGCCCATTGCGTTTGCTCTGCGGCACCAGCTTTACCTCCGGGACTGTCGCTGGTGTCCAGCCTGCCAGATTCCGCAGTGCGCTGGAGGTTTATCTCCATCGTCTTGCGTTCATCTTCCATGGTCTTGTTGGCGGCCATCATGCGATCCATGGAGCGCTGAGATGACCATGCACTGTAGACCTGATTGGCGAT
Organism: Chthoniobacterales bacterium; assembly: GCA_039918055.1. GTDB lineage: Bacteria > Verrucomicrobiota > Verrucomicrobiia > Chthoniobacterales > JBDTJR01 > JBDTJR01. Next base: position 7,928 of record JBDSIH010000331.1, on the reverse strand, counting down.
GACGTCACAAAGGTTGGCATCCCGCTGATATTCGGAAGCCTTGGGCAAGAGGCGGAAGGCTTTATCAATGTTTTGAGGAGTCGCTTGTCCGGGGGCCAGCAGCTTCTTGATCGTATCAAGGATGGCATCGTATTCCTGATCCTGGGCAGAGGTTTCTTCGGAAGCATTCAGGTATTTTTCAAAACGCGCCTGAAAGATTCTGTTATTGCTGATATTCCAGTTTTTTCCATCCCAGCTGACAAGTTCACTGCCGGGATTGAAAACGGGGATGTCTTTTCCGAGAAATTGAGACTGTCCACCGGAGTTTCCACCGGAGTTTCCACCGGAGTTTCCGCTTGAATTGTTATTATTGGAATTATTGTTGTTGTTTGAATTGCCGGATTGTCCGCCCCCGGAAGAGGAGTTGGAAGGCGCAAAGGGCTTTGGCATATCTGCCGTTTGTGCGAAAGCGGTTGCGGTCAGGCTTAAGGCCAAAAGTAAACTGAAAGGAATGAGCCGTATCATGCTTTGGTAATTTCTTTTGCCCGCAAAATACCATTATCCATTACTTCCAGAAGAAGGACGAAACGCTGGCCCTTCTGAATATTGACATGGTTCAGCACAGAGGGGATCAAAACCGGAATGACAGAAGCATTTTTATCTACGCCAAAGGAGTAGAGGCGGCCTTCTGTGGGAGACCATGCGAGATCATTCATCACTTCGCCTTCCACTTTATAGACATTTCCGCGAAGACTGTTTGAATTTTCCAGATAGGTCCCTACATCGAGCTTTTCATATTTGCGATAGGGGTCACCGGTCTGTGTCATGAAAAACTTTGCACCAAGCAAAGCTCCCAGAACCAATACCGCAGCAATGATGATGACTACGTAATTTGGTTTGGAGCGGGAGCGGCGGGCCATTTGATAAAAGGAAACCTTAAAAAGACTGCTCGAAAATTTACAGAAATCAAGGGTTACAGCAACCCCTCTTTGCATGCCATGCAAAAATCTTTGAAAAGCGCACTATTCCCACCGTGTGCGCTGGCAGCCTGCCCATGCGATAAAAAGACCGATTATCACATGGAAAACCAATACCCAAAGACAAAGCTCCGTGGCGGAAAGCTGCGTCTGTGCGACAAGTTTTACGATATCATAGTAACGCTCGCTGCGCAGGGTTTGCAGCATCCCTGACCAGCTCCAATAGGCTGCGATAAACGGACGGGTAATCTGGCCAAGCCATTCCGGAAGCGCGAGAACTGCTCCCGAGAGAGGCAGCTGAAAGCCGACGAGATAAATGGAGACCAGAGAGGCCTGTTCGGCAGTAGACATCCAGCTTGAGATTCCAAGGCAAATTGAAGTCATGGCCGCATTTACCAGAGTGAGAAGCACGAGTTGCTGGAGAAGATCACCCGGCATCTGACAGACAAAATGCACAAAAAGCCCCATCCACAGCGATTGGGCGATAACGAGAAGAGAAAGAAAGGCCGCTTTACTTGCCACATAGCTTGCGGCCCGCACTCCCGCGAGTTTTTCCTTTTCCAGAATAAGCCTTTCCGCAGCAACCTCACGGCCCGAGTTATTGGCGCCCATGAGGGTAAGCAAAACGACCTGAAACATGATAATTCCGGAAACCAGGCTACCCACCTTGCTGGCCTGTGTGATGAAGTCTTCACCCTCCATGAGTTGCTGAACCACATTGAGGTTCAGATCCATGTTGAGATTTTTAATCTGCGGGAGTCCGTTCAATGCAAAAATGGCGACTAATACGGGAAATCCAAAGATCAGCCCCAACTGCAAAAACAACTGCATGCGATTGCGGAAAAAAATACGCATCCTTCTTCCGAAGAGTGTAGTGAATTGCGAAATCGCGCTGGGAATCGGCGCAAATATATTTTCTTCGATTACTTCTTCGGAATCCTCATTAGCGGGAATTTCCTCCTCCTCTGGAAGCGGTTTCGTTTCTACGCTGTCGAAAGTAATGGCATCGAGCTTTTCTTCGATTTTTTCTGCCTCATTGCAGCCTTGCATTTCGGTCTGGATTCCTTCGAGAAAGGCCTTTTTATGTTTATTCCAGGATGAAGACCATTGCTGTGCTTCCCGGTTATCCAACTGGCGGTATAGCTTCTGTGGATTATCCACCTGAAAGTAATGCATCAGGAATTGGGGCGGGCCATGGTAGGCCACGACTCCCTTATAGAGAACCACCACGGAATCGTACAGTTCCAGATTTTGCAGGCTGTGGGTTACTGATAATACCAGGCGATTTCCCTCATGGGCGAGATTTGCCAGCAGGCGGACAATTTCATCTTCCGAATTGGGATCCAGTCCGCTGGTGACTTCATCTGCGAGCAGCATGGCGGGAGCGCTGACCAGCTCCATCGCGAGAGCGAGTCGCCTTCTTTGTCCGCCGGACAGAACCTTTACTAAACGGTCGCCCGCTTCACGGAGGCCGACCTTATTAAGGACTTTTTCGCATTCATCGCGCAGTATTGTGCCACGCTGGGGAACGACGCGCAGGGCCATGGCATATTCCACGCATTCCTGTGCGGTGAGATCGTCATGGGCGATGCTGAACTGCGGCACATAGCCAATTTCCGACGGCGAAAAATCCTCTTCGGAAAGATTGCGTCCGTTCCAGGAAATATTGCCCTCTTCTTCTCCCTGCGCCACGCCGGCGATGACTTTAAGTAAAGTGCTTTTTCCGCAGCCGGATGGGCCGATGATCGCCACAAAATGACCGTGTGGAAAAGTCAGCCGTATATCGGAAAGTAATGGAGTGACATTTTCCCCGCTCCCGACAAATAAAGTTACATCCTGAAGCTCAAGCACGCACAGAGATTCATAGACAAAGCGCAACGGAGCAAGCCGGAAGTGGCGGAATAAAAAGAGAAGTTACACCTTCGCCTACTCCAGCTCGAAATTGATCTGGATATCATAGGCTCCGCCTTTGCCAAGGCCCTTGGGGAGAGGATCAATTTGTTTAACGCGTTTTGCAGCGGCCAGGACGGACTCATCCATGACGGCATTTCCGCTGGAGTGCGAGATGCTGGCACTGGTCACCTTGCCATCCGCTTCAATGTGAATCTTCACCGTGCAGACGAAATCTTTTTTATTTTCGAAAATCGACGTTGGCTGATCCCACTGGCTGTAGAAGCGATCATGGATCATTTCATAGTACCATCCAAACTCGGAGGTTCCTCCAGGAGTGCCTCCGCTCGCCTTGCCGGTTCCACCGCCTGAGCCCCCGTTTCCTGCAGTTTTTCCACCAGGCTTCTCGGAACCTTCCCCCGAAGACGTGGAGTTGGATTCTCCTTTTTTAGCAGCCACAAAAGCGGCTGCGGCTTCTGCATTCTCCGGGGTTTTCGCCTTAGGAGATGAGGCGGGCTTTGGGGAGGCTTTGGCGCTTTCCTTGGGTGAAGGTTTTGCCGAGGTCTTCGGGGAGGCTTTTGGGGAAGGCTTCGGAGAGGACTTTGGTGTTGGTTTTGGGGAAGGTTTCGGCGTGGGTTTGGGGCTGGGCTTTGGCGTAGGCTTCGGAGTCGGAGTAGGGGTGGGTTTTGGAGTTGGTTTGGGAGTAGGCGTTGCCGTTGGAGTGGGGGTAGGCGTCGGACTTGGAGTAGGGGTGGGAGTCGGCGTCGGAGTGGGGGTAGGCGTTGGTGTTGAAACCGGAGTTGCCGTAGGAGTGGAAAGCGCGACTTCCGCGTCTTCACGGGGAGTGGATTTAGGAATTTCAGTAGAGATTGGTTTAGGAATCGGCGTTGAGCTTTCCTCGGGGGGGTCTTCTGTTTCTTCAGGAGCCTGTTTTCCTGAAGCCGCAGCAGCGGTTGCTCCGGCATCCAGCCATACGATATTTTGCTGGGGCTTTTTAATTTCGCGGACGGACAGCCAGATAATCGTGCCGATCACGAGAATATGCGCCAGCGCGATTAGGATGAAATTGCGGCGAAACCTGGTGTCTCCCATCTCAGATTAATGAGTGACATCCTCCGGCCGCGCCATCATGCCGACGCGCGAGATGCCGACACGGTCAAGGATATCCATAACGTTTACCAATTCCTGAACGGTAAGATCCTTGTGCGGGCGGACAACGACAGCGATTTCCGGATTGGCGGCCTTCATTTCCGTTAATTTTTCCTCGAGCTGAGCACTGGTGATCTCCGCGTTATTGAAGGTAAGCGTCTTATTTTTATCGATAGCAATGGTCTGCACATCGGCGGGGTTGACCTTGCTTTTAGCCGCGGCACTGGTCGGGACGACGAGGTCGACGCTGTTTTCAATCAGCGGCGTGGTGATCATAAAAATAATGAGAAGTACGAAGGCAAGATCGAGCAGTGGCGTCACGTTCAGGTCGGTGAGCGTGTGCATTTGGTTGCGTTCGGAGTAGCGGCGCATGGCTTAGCGGGAAGGTCGGGATCCAAATTCGACAAATTTATGTTCGAAATCCGAAGCGAGCTCGTTGGCAAAATTTTCCGAGCGAACGATCATCGATCGTACGGTGGTGACGAGGAAGTTATAGCCAAACATTGCGGGGATGGCGACGAGCAGACCTACGACTGTAGTGATCAATGCGCCGGAGACACCCGGGGCCATGGCGGCAAGGCTTGCATTGCCTGCGGCTGCAATGCCACTGAAGGCATCCATAACTCCCCATACCGTTCCGAGCAGGCCAAGGAAGGGGGCGCCGCTGACGGCCGTGGAAAGAATGATCATCTGCGATTCCAGCTTGAGCGCTGACTCGCCCACCGCACGCTCCATGGCGGCAGAAACGGCGCGCATCTGGGCGGGCGTAATTTTTCCCGCAGAATCCAGGCGGGCCTTAAAGGTTTCATCCACTTCGGGCGAACCCATTAGCTGGAAAAGCAACTCACTGCACCCCGCACGGTAAATGTCATAAAGCGGAGAGCCTTCAAAGTGCAGCCCTTCCTCATAAACGGTCAGCGGCTGGCGATCGCGATGAAAGAGCGAGGTGAAACGTTTGGATTGTTGCTGCGCAAATCGCAGAACGCGCATCTTGGTTACCATAACGGACCAGCTGAAAATGGAGGCGATAAAAAGCGTGAATAGAATGGCCTTTCCTTCAGGTGGGGCCTGAAGAAAGACATAAACCAATCCCATTGCGAAAAGCGGCTGCAGCATGCGTACGAACTAAAGTAGAATTAATACCGCGCATTGAAAGGAAATCCAAGGGAAAGGAATTAACATTTTCATTTTCGGGAGCCGGAGTGCCGAAGGAGCGTCCATTTCCGGAAAGCGTAAAAACCGCTGGCAACAAGGGCGGGATGACTTTATGACTGAGGGACGAAAATGAAGCATTTTTTGTTGTACTGTCTGTTGTTGCCGGGAATTATCGCGTCGGACGCGTTTGCCCAGACTCCCACTCCTGAAAATACGGTTGCTGCGGCACCGCCTACGGATAATCGGTATGATGTTCTCGGGAAAATGCTGGCTCCCTTCGTGAATATTCTGCTTACGGACACCAAAAATCCAAACCACGCAGCGTTATTGACCATTGAATTTGTGGAAGTGAGCGGCCGTCTGCCCAAGCAATTTAAAGGGGCAAAGCTGACGGCGGCGATTCAGTATCCGGATAAGGTGAAGCTGGAAGCACCCATTCTTGGTGAGCAGGCCACCGTCTGCCGCACTGGGGATGATGTCTGGGCCATTCCCGGAGCTAAAGTCCAATTTCTACTCAAACAGTTTAAGATCGGCCCTGAGCCGATGAAAAAAGGCTCCACGCCACTCGCACTGCCAATTACCGCACAGCAGGCGGTCTTTCTACCGGCTCTTTTCACCATTGAAGATGGCGGAGTGGTTGATTTGAATGGAGAGCAGTGCCGCGTGATCCAGGGCGGACTAATGCCCGAGCTCGCCAAGGCGGCGAAGGCGGATGATTTTAATGCAAAAATCTGGATCGCCGCCGGATACTTTCCGCGCCAAATCGAAATTCGCCGCAAGGATTTTACTGCGCTTGTCGCCATCAGGGATTTGCGTTTCGGTCAGGCGCTTACAAAGGAAACGTGGGAAGTGCCGCCGGGTGTGACGGATGTTTACCACTGCAGTGCTGATAATCTGGAGCGGGTTCTTTACGTCGTGATGAATTCCCTCAAGATGAAAAAGGGAGAGACTCCCTGGGCGGTAGCGAAGTAATTCTTACTTGGCTTTTTGCGCTGGAGATTTTTTCCCGCACGTGCCGCCGCTGGAGATTGCCAGACTGGCGGTGATGAGCGGAATAACCTGTTCGGCAAAGGCCTTCGCGGGGCGTGCATGATCGCTCCGGCTCCACTCCAGTGCTGCGCCGAAGATTGCCCAGCTTGTGACCGTTGCAGCAAGATCCAGGTCGGAACTGGTGCGGTTCTTCCCATTCATACGCTTTAACTCCGTGAGAAGAAGCTGGCGGATCAGCGTTTTTACTTTCGACTCCACGAGAGGGGCGAATTGCCCGTCACCCGCGCCGGGACAAGTCTGTATTTTTTGCAGAAATTCACAGGTCGCAAGAATTAACGCCCGGAGTTTACATTCAGGAGTGTCTACAAACTGCAGGGCGATTTTCTCTTCAAAAAGCTCACCGATGAAATATTCGAGCAGGGCAAACTTATCGACAAAGTGCGTGTAGAAAGTGGCGCGATTTACCGTGGCTTCCTCCGCAATGTCCTGCACGGTAAGGGCATCAAAGGATTTCTTCTCCAGCAGCTTGAAGAACGCTTCCTTCAGTAACTGCTGGGTACGCTGAATCCGGGGATCCACATATTCCGATCGTTTACGCATTGCTCTTTCAGAGTACGCAGAATTCTACAAAAGTCGATATAAACAACACTTGACGTTTAATCGACATATGTCTATTAGTCATTTCTCAATAAATCCTATGAATACAAAAAACCTTACTACTGAAGCTCCCGCAAGCCCTCGTACCCGCGTTGGCGGCTATGTCATTCTGGCCCGCACTGCCGACAAAGGCCGTGCCGATCTCGCGGGAAAAATTGGCGACTATCACTACAACTGTCCTTTGGATAATTTCTTCTTCGGTTTCAAGGGAATCGACGGAGATGGCTTCAAGGCGCAGCTATCCGCCGGTGCGGATAATGAAGCGGTTGCAAAATGGGTCGATAGCTCGGGCACTCCGAAAACTCCTGCGGAAATTAAGGAATGGTCAGACGGCTTAGAGGCTTATCGTCCTTATGATGATCCTGAAAAGAAGGATTGGTTTGTCGAGCAATGCGCAACCGTAAATATCGATCCAACGAAGAGCACGATCTTTGATTTTCTTGAAGCGGACGACAAAGCGTCCTTCGCGAAATAAGAAAAGCGGAAGCTTTTACTTCGGCGCTGGCGCAGCGGCTGAATCACCCAGCCGCGCGTCGGTGACGAGGTAGTTTTTCACGTAATCCCGGATGGAATCTTCCAGTTCCATACAGGGTGCAGTATACTCGGTGGCGCGAAGTTTGGAGGTATCGGCCGCCGTATGGTATTGATACTGGTTGCGGATGTTTTCCGGCATTTCGATAAATTCGATTTCGGGTTTGCGATCCAGTGCTACAAAAATCGCTTTTGCCAGGTCGAGCCAGGTCCGGGGCTTTCCGGTGCCGATATTGTAAAGGCCGGAAGCGAGGGGGGATGAGGCGAGATGCAGCGTCATCGCTACGGCGTCTTTCACGTAAACGAAATCGCGCATCTGTTCTCCATCGCGATATTCGGGTTTGTAGCTTTTAAAGAGCTTAATTTTTCCGGTGGAAATGATCTGCTCGTAAGCCTTGCAGACAAGGCTGCGCATTTCCGCTTTGTGATATTCATTCGGGCCGAAAACGTTGAAATACTTCAGGCCGACAATGCGATCCAGAATACCCTCACGCTCTGCCCAGAGATCGAACAGGTGTTTTGAATAGCCATACATATTCAGCGGGCGAAGCTGGTGCAGGTCGACATCCTGATCGCGCATTCCCTGGGTGCCGTCGCCAT
>JBDSIH010000330.1:0-2561 GCA_039918055.1 Chthoniobacterales bacterium | reverse complement strand
TGCCGCCATCGCCACCCCTGCGAGCGCAGCCGCGCGGGCTTTGGGAATTTTTAGTTTGGATAATATGCGCGCAGTGAGCTGTTCGGGTTTTGGAAAGGCGTGGGTGAGGCCTGGTATTTCAAGGCTGTCTTCAAGTTGCGTGCCCATAGTGGAAACGACGTGGCTGACGAGTTGTATCGCCGCCCGCACGGTAATCTGTTGGCCGAGTATGGCGCGGATTGCGATTTCAAATCCATCCCACGCACCCGGCACGCGCAGGCCGGGGCGTCTGGCTACGAGTGGTCTCAGCACCGGATCGGCTTTCAGGACGGCGTCGATGGATCCCGGGTCCGCACTCAAATCAAACATGCGACGAATGCGCGCGATGATTATCGACAACATATTAAGATGTGGAAAACGTACCGATACACGCAGGGCGGATTGTTCCGGCGCATGCGTCACGCTGATTGAACCCACCGCGCCGCCAAGTTCGATCACGCGGCTGTAGCTATCGCCCGTCACCACTTCCAGCCCGGCGATTGCGCGGACTTCGAGGAAGTGAATCATCGTCGCCCAGTCGTAGGGTGGGCGATAGGGCAGCAGCAGCGATATTTCAGCAGAGGAAGATACCTTTCCCATGCGGCGACGGAGTTCGCCTGGGGGGCGATTATAGAGATGCTGAAACGTTTCATTGAAACGCCGCACACTGCCAAACCCGCTCGCGAGCGCGACATCAATCATGGAAAGATCGGTCTGGTGCAGGAGTTGCTTCGCGAGTAATACGCGCCGCGTCTGTGCAACGGTAACGGGTGCGGCTCCCACATGCCGAAGAAAAAGACGGCGAAGATGGCGCTCCCCAATTTCAAGCCGCTCGGCAAGCAGGGAAACATTTCCCTCATCCAACGCGCCGCCTTCGATCATCTTCAATGCGCGTGACACCGTCGCCGAAGTGCCGCGCCACGCATCAAGGTCCGGCGAACTCTCCGGCCGACACCGCAGACACGGCCGAAAATTCGCCTCCTGCGCCGCAGCAGCGGTGGGAACGAAAACACAGTTCTGAAGCTTTGGCGGTCGCGCCGGACAAATAGGGCGACAATAAATTCCGGTCGTTTTCACACACGTAAAAAACCGTCCGTCATAACGCACATCCCGTGCCTGCACGGCTCGGTAACAAACGGAGGGATTCAGCTTCATGCCATCAATCTAGATCAATCACACAAAGATGTCTGGCGGTTTTCGGACCTCAATGAAGATAAGGTGAAAGTATCTTATCGGGCGATATTTTCACCGCATGTAAAACCTATCTCGTTCCCACTGAAAAAAGTATAAATTGGGTGCAACTATTCCGAGCGGTGGGGGTTTTATCAAACCTCGAACAAATATGAAAAAATCCCTTACTTATTGGACTCTCGCTTTAGCGGGAGTAACTCTTCTATCCATTTCCGGACTGCAAGCTCAGGCTCCGGCATCATCACCCCCTGCTCCAGGCGGCAAAGGCATGCGAGCAATGACAATGGGAGATCCGGATAAAATAGTGGCAAAAATGAAAAAACAATTCGATTTGAGCGACGCGCAGGTGAAGCAAGTGCAGCCTGTCATTGTAGAGCGTCAATCAGCATTGAAATCCGTCGTTGAGGATAAATCCTTAACGCCAAAGCAACAGAGAGATAAGGTAGGCGCGATTTTTAAAAATTCCGCATCAAAGCTGGATGACATTTTTACGCCAGCGCAAAAAGCAAAAGCCGAAGAGATGAAGGCCGCACGAAAAGCACGCGGGGAAAAATTGCGGGAAACCCGTAAGGCAAGCCAGGCGGCTGCTCCTGCGGCATCGGTTTCTCCAGTAAAGTAAAATTTGGTGGCGGTTTTTATGGTCGAGTGACTCTTTGAGATCACTCGGCCATATTCTTTCCTGAGCGGGTTTGCAGCGTACGTCAGAAAATTAGGCGCGATCTTCAAGAGACTCGTCAGTGGAACGGACGCACCTCGACTGGCGCACGGCATGCAGCGGCTGCTTTGCGGCCCCACATCAGCGCCTCGTTCAGGTCGGCGGCTTCCAGTATCCAAAAACCGCATACATGCTCATTGGTCTTCAGGTACGGTCCATCGGTAATAAGCACCTCGCCATTGGGCTGCGCCTGCAACGACTTCGCGCTGCTCGCCGGTTGCAGGCCGCCGGCGAAAAACCTGGCACCAGCAAGTATCATCTCCTCATTGAGCGCGTCGATATCATGAGACATCGCTTCGCCTTCTGCGGCAGGGTCGTAGTCATCGGGGTGGTGAATAGCTACCAAGTACTGGGGCATGACTTTACTTCTACCAATTAATAAGGCCCTGAAAAGGAAATGGTGCGCGATAATCGCAGACGCACTATTAATCATTGGAAAAATTGCAGTGGGTAAGAACGGCTTTTTGGAGTTATCGTCCAGAGTCTCTTAATAGGTATGCTTCAGGCCCGTCCTCTCCCGGCCTTACCGGAACATGAGCACGGGCACCTGGCAGGTGCGGACCATGGCAGTAGTCGTGCTGCCGACCATGAGTTGGCGAATACGGGAGTGACCGTAGGCTCCCATGACGAGAAGCTG
>JBDSIH010000329.1:0-5962 GCA_039918055.1 Chthoniobacterales bacterium | reverse complement strand
GGCCCTGCTGGAGCTGATGCCCAACAGCAGCTGGAACATCCTCGACGCGATGTTGCAGCGCCGTGCCTGGGGCGTGGAAACATCTACCGCGCAGATGGAGATCATCGGCCGAATGCCTACCTTTGCGGTTACTGTGGCATCATTCGGGATATGAATTTTCGCCTGTCCGGCCACAAATTTTAATGCACCCAGAAAGCAGGCCGAGTGGCCCGCACCGTAGAGTTGTTCGGGATTCGTGCCCGGGCCGCCTGCGCCGCCGAGCTCTTTCACCGTGTTGAGCTTTACATCGAGAACACCGTCGCTGCTTTTCGAAGTGCCATCGCGTCCGCCGGTTGAGGTGACTTCTGTCGTGTAGAGTATTTTCATGATTGTGTGTTTTGTTTGGTTGGTTATGGAAAATTAAAAGCAGGACCGCACCGTTCCGCCATCCACGCGCAGTGCCGCACCGGTGATCGCCGAAGCGAGCGGACTGCAGATAAATGTCACGAGGTTCGCGACTTCATCCGGCATGGCAAAACGCTTGGTCAGCGTACTCGGCCGGACTGTCTGGAAGAATTCTTTTTCAAATTCCGCAAAGGACTTCCCGCCACTCACCTGATCCACAAAGTCCTCGACTCCGCTGGAGCGCGTCGGACCGGGCAGAATGGAGTTTACCGTCACGGCGGTGCCTTCGCAAGTCTCCGCCAGCCCGCGCGAGATGGCGAGCTGCGCCGTTTTCGTCATTCCGTAGTGAATCATGTCCTTCGGGATCTGAAGTGCGCTTTCGCTGCTGATGAAAATGATGCGCCCCCAGTTCTGCTTCTTCATACCGCCGATATACGCACGACTCAGGCGCACACCGCTGAGCACATTGATCTCAAAAAATTTCAGCCAGTCCGCATCCGTGATTTCCTCGAAAGGCTTGGCCTCATAAATGCCCAGACTATTCACGAGAATATCCACTGCGGAAAACCGCTTCACCAGTTCCTCGGCTGCCTTTGCCGTGGAAAGATCTTCCGCAAATCCCTCAACCTTCGCTGCCGGTGTGATTTTACGGATTTCTTCCAGAGCCTGAGAGACGGATTTCTCAGAGCGTCCGTTGATAATGACATGCGCGCCCTCGGCAGCGAGCTGACTGGCAATGGCGAAACCGATGCCCTTGGTTGATCCTGTTACCAAGGCCGTTTTATTCGTAAGTTCCAGATTCATGGCTCAAGAATAATCAATCCCTCTCCGCGATGGCCAGTGGGAAACGAATGAAGACCCGCATCACAACTCCTTGGCCCGGGCCCTTCTACTTATGGAAGAGGTGGTAAATTTTCTCTATCCCTCTACTCCCCCAGCTTAAAATCCCATGCGGCTGCTTCAAGGTGTTTTCCGCGGATTTGTCCGTGGCGACGAGAATGAACGCCGCTCCGTGCTTCTTAAACGAACTAAAATTATTTTGCATGTCCTCCTCCATAGCAGTGTTGCGCTCAAAGGTAGAAATCGCCTTGGACCACCACAGCGTCAGCACGCCATTCACCGTCCGGAATGTCCAGTGACGCTCGAATACATCCGTACTCAGGGTGATGGTGTCTCCCTTAATCGTATACACCCCCGTCTGCGTGGATCCGGCGCCTTTATTGGTAAACGATTTGTTCCAATACCGGTAACGTCCACCCTTCAACTCAAGAACGGTTTCGATATACCCTGTCGAGCAAAAGAAGACGCCCTCATCCGGCTTCGCATGCGTAATCTTAAGCTCTTCGCTCGCTCCGGCAGTGCCGCAAAAACACAGCACAAGGAGACAGAGGGACGCAACGGTAAGTTTCAAGACTTCGTGTTTCCGAAAATGCCAACCCTATTTCGCAAGCCTGATCTGGCCGCGGGAGTCTACAATGATGTTGGGATTTCCGTCCATGTCCCGATCGATGCGTCCCGATACGGAAATATTACGTCCCGTGAGGCGTTGCATATTTTCGTAATTAGGGAACTGAGAGCGACTCGCATCAAGAATCACCGCCGTGAACCCATGGCTGCCTTTTTTGGCAAACTTAATGAAATTTCCTTTTTCATTCGAAATAACTTCTGTGACACGCCCTGTCACCACAGCCTTTTTCCCAAGATACTGTGAGGCCTGCTGCGGCGTAATATTCGGAAGGTTGCTTCCCGCAAGAGAAACGGTCGCGCTCAAAACCAGCGTCGCAATAAGAAGTTGCAGTGTTTTCATAGCCTTTCTATAAGCGGCCTGTTCACGTCCAGCAACGACTTTCTTTTACCCTGCCTAATGGACCGCCCAATCCACTTACAGCTGCTATCAATCCTTCTAATTACCATTTCAATTCTCGCCGCAGATAAAGCAGTTGCCGCCTATACATTCACTACTATTAACGAGCCTTTGTCCGATCGCTCCTATGGCACGGTGGTCTTTGGAGTTGATGGCAGCAATGTTGTGGGGGGATATGGCGATCGTAACGGCAATAATCATGGCTTCCTCTACAATGGAAGTACTTACACCACGCTGGATGATCCATTGGGGGCTTACGGCACGACTGCTTCCGGCATCTCAGGCGGCACTATTGTTGGATTTTACAACGACAGCGGCAACAATCGCCATGGGTTTCAATACATCGGCGGCGTCTATACTGTCCTGGATGATCCATCCGCAGACTACTCCTCACCCGGGCGAGGCACTCAACCTAATTCCATTTCGGGAAGCAATGTCGTCGGTCAGTACTATGACAATCTGGGTCGCAATCATGGATTCCTTTATAATGGCAGCACGTTTACCACGATTGATGACCCTCTGGGCATTCGCTCAGTCGTGAGCGGTATGGATGACAATACACTTGCTGGAACTTTTAGTGATCACAGCCTGAATCTGCATGGCTTTATTTATGATGGCATAAGCTAGACCACTATCGATGTTCCCACAGCGATCTACGGTCCTGGATATGGCACCCACGTCACAGGCATCTCAGGCGATAAAATTGTCGGCTATTATACAGACGGTTCCGACACGAATAAGCGGTGTAACCCTCCTCATTCACCGTACGGAAGCTCCACCCGCGTTGAGAAGTGCGCTCACTGAGAGTGATGCGACTTCGCAGACACATCTTAAGCACTTATTCGCGCTTTGAGCGTAATTTGCGGACCTACTTAACGACGCTGATCTGCTTTGGGGAAGTCACCGTGATCTGAGGATCACCGAATTCATTTTTTTCCACGCGGCCGGTCACGGCTACCTGTTGGCCCGTATATTTATAGGGATTGTCAAACTGTCCGCGAGTCGAAGAAGGGATCACGACTGTGAAACCATGCGGCTTATGAGAAAACTTCAGATACGTGCCCTTATACATGGCAACCACGCTGTCAACCTTCCCTGCCACCTGCACATCTTTGCCGATATTCCGAGTGGTCTGGCCAGGATTAATGCTGCCATTTCCCGCCAGCGCAAAGGTCGCGGTCAGGGCAAAGGTGATAAAGAAAATAGGGAAGGTTTTCATAGGCGCTCTCTATAAGCGACGTCGGCCTTCTCCTCAACTGTTTTTTCCAAAACCCGCGCCTACGCTACCACATTGACCATCCACCCCAGACCGAAGCGATCCTTCACCATGCCAAAGCATGGCGACCAGAAGGTCTTGCCCAGAGGCATACCCACCTCGCCACCTTCAGAGAGGGCTGCAAAAGCACGTTGCGCCTCCGCCTCGGTTTTCACCGCAAGCGACAGGGAAAAGCCATCAAAACCCCGAACCTCACCGCATCCGTCAGAAGCCATGAGCGTGGACGCACCGATATGGACGGTCGCGTGCATCACCTTGTTTTCAAACCCCTCTGGCAGCATGCCCGGCGGCATCGGCTCAGGGCTGTCCGAATAGCGCATAAGCATCTCAACTTTCGCGCCCAGCGTCTTCACATAAAAATCGAGCGCCTCTTCGCAGCGGCCGTTAAAAAATAAATAAGGTTGGATATGGGATTCAGACATAACGCGTGTGTGTGGTGGGTAATTTGAGGTTTGTTCCTATTTCTTATCCGTTGGTAATTGAATCAGAGTTCCCGCTCCGCTGAGACTGTAAACCGGCAAGGCTCCGTTCCATTTTTCAACCTTTCGAAGTTCGATGATATTCGGATTTTTGGCAAGCGCCTCCGCTTCACGCTGAATGGCCGCCGCGCGCGCTATGGAGATTGCCGTGATCGATTCCGCTTCGGATTTCGCCTTCGTGGTGATCGAGAATGCCTGCGCCGATGCGTTTAGTTCCGTCTCTTTCGCCATCGCCTCCGCAGACGTAATCCGCTTCGCCTTATCGTTCACTTCGCGCAGTGCATCCTGCTCGGCCTTTACCTTACTTTCGATCGCCTGGTTAAACTCATGCGAGAAATTAAAATCCGTGATCGCGACCGACTGTACCGTCGTCGCCCCCTCGATGCCTTTATTCATCAGCACATCAGCAATGTAATGCCGGATCGCCTCCTCCACCTGCTTCTTCGCCTCTTCGCGCTTGATGATCAGGTTTTCCGCGCTGTACTTCGCCGTCACCGCCTTTACGCATTCCTGAATGGCCGGCGAGATCACCGAAACATTCAGCGCATCCAGGTTTCCGATATTTGCAAGCAGGTCCGGCGCCTTCGATCCATTTGCGCTCACGCCCACCGTCACCTGCGTCGTCACTACCTGCAGATCCTTGGATGCCGCATTCACCTTCGCGGTAATCGGAACCAGCTTCGTGGAAATAATCTCAATCGTGCTCGAAATCGGATTAATCACTGTTAACCCCGGCGCGATGGGATTCGGGTCGATCTTTCCCCACACGCGCTTCACCCCCACTGTTCCCGTATTCACGACATTCACCCCCTTCATCACAAAAATAAGAATGATGAGCCCGACGAGGCCGACGGTGACTAGTTTTACAATAGATGTTGAATTCATAATTTTTAACGCATGTGCGCAAAGACGGACGCATCCTACCACCACCCAAAGTCCAAAACAAAGCCAATAACCCCATTTGCCCAGCCGACAGTGTCTGTAAAGATGCGGACCATAATGTCACGCCCCTTTCTCAGTGGAATTGCCGATCTGCACCGTCCACCACCTCATCGCGCCCCGCACCCTATTGCGCCGATTTTTTATGCTGAACCCCTTGTTTTACACTCGACCCTGCACCGCACTAAGTACACAGTCCGCCTAATATGAATTGGTACATCGAAGTCTTAAAAAAATATGCAGTGTTTGAAGGCCGTGCGCGTCGCAAAGAATATTGGATGTTTGTCCTGTTCAATGTGATCATTGCCGTAGTTCTCGGACTTCTGGATGGCATGATCCACGGTCGGGGTATCATTAATGGACTTTACAGTCTTGCCGTCCTGCTCCCCGGCATCGCCGTTACCGTGCGCAGACTGCATGATACCGATCGGAGCGGCTGGTGGCTCCTTATTGGTTTAGTTCCCGTTATCGGCGCGATCGTGCTGCTGGTCTTCATGGTTCTGGATGGCACGCCAGGGGAAAACAAATACGGCCAAAACCCAAAGGGTTAGTCCGTTCCCGAAATTCCGCATCATCGGGATGTGGAATTAGCTGAAGAAAGCGCTTAGGCATTACCTAAGTCCGCTCCCTATTGCTTAATCCCCGGCTCGGAAAATACCACATTCTTCGCTTCCGTGCCCGAACTACGTCACCAGAGCGATCACGATTACCGCAGTGACAGCCCTCCACGCCAGCGCGATGGAGTGATTCCCTCCATGCACGCGCCCTCCCTCTGTGCGAAAAAACACTCCCGCGTTCAGGAATACCCTGCATCTCATTGAAACAGCTCACCGTGTTCCCGGCTGCTGTGCTGCAGCGGCAGCGGCTGCAGCTTGTTGTTGCTGTGCGGCTTTTTGCGCGGACTGCTGCTGTTCCCGCGCGGCAGCTTGCTGTTGCTGTTGCTGCTCGCGCTGGGCTGCGGCTTGTTGTTGACGCTCCAGTTGGGCAGCTACCTGCTGTTCTCTTTGCGCCGCATCGTGT
>JBDSIH010000328.1:0-6375 GCA_039918055.1 Chthoniobacterales bacterium | reverse complement strand
TCATGCTCATCACCGACTGGGTCGTGAAGTTCGCCCCTATTGGTGTCTTCGGCCTCATCGCGAAGACCGTGGCGACGACCGGCCTCCAGACCTTCGGCCCGCTCTTCGGCTTCTTCCTCTGCGTTGTGGGTGCATTGCTCATTCACTCGTGCATCACACTGCCCATTGTTCTGCAGATTTTCGGCATCTCGCCCATCCGCCACATGAAAGCCATGACGCCCGCGCTGCTCACCGCCTTCTCCACCGCATCGTCAAATGCCTCGCTCCCCGTCACCATGGAATGCCTGGAAAAACGCACCCGCGTCTCCGAGCGCGTGCGCGGATTCTTTCTCCCCGTCGGCGCGAATATCAATACCGACGGCACCGCGCTCTACGAATGCGCCGCCGCGATCTTCATCGCGCAGGTCTACGGCATCCACATCACGCTCTATGTGCAGTTCCTCATCGTCTTCCTCGCACTGCTCACCTCCATCGGCGTCGCCGGAGTCCCCGCCGCGAGCCTCGTCGCAATCGTCATCATTCTGAATGCCATCGGCCTCCCCCTCGAAGCCATTGGCCTCGTCATGGCCGTGGATCGTATTCTGGACATGTGCCGCACCGCCGTAAACGTCTACGGCGACAGCTGCGGCGCCACCATCATCGCCAAATCCGAAGGCGAAGATCTGGCTTATTAGGGGAATGAAAGAAGAGTGCAAGGCCTCACACAAAGTCCGCAAAGGTAAGGAAATAAATGAGTCAACCCAGAGGTTGTCCATTATTACAATAGGACGCGACGATAGCAATGGGTTGCGCCACCCCGTCTTTTCGAAATTTGCTCTCCGCATTGCGAACTTTGCGGGATTGCCCTCTTCTGAAGGGGGTACGCGAGGCATTCCTTTTCCGCTCAGCTTCCCACCTTTGTGCCCTTAGTGGACTTGGTGTGAGGAAAATCTTCTGTATTGACAACCCACAACGAAGAGCAGAGCGACGCCCAGCAGGGCCCACGTGGACGGCTCGGGGATTGTATATGCGAAGATGGTGCCGAAATAACTCTCTCCCGTGGTATCGTACATGCCGCCGTTTTGGGTGAGGCCGTAGAGCGTGGTGACTCCGCCAGTTGTCCATGCGACGATATTATCCTCGGGGCGTCCGCCGGTGGTGCTGAGGTCGAAGGAGGCGAGGAGGGCGTAGTCGGAGCTTGTGGGATTGAAGGAAAAGAGCGTGCCATTCCCATTTGCGCCACCTTCAGTGGTAGTGCCGTAGAGGAGGCCATCTACGAGAACGAGCGATCCGAAGGGGGCAATACCATCTCCTAAGCCGCCGAAGGTGTGAATGATCTGAAAATTCGTCCCGTCTTCATTCATGCTGAAAATGGAGCCTGGGCCCACCCCGGGGCCTGTTGTTGCCCCCTGGGCAGTGGTGCCGTAGACGGTGGTGCCAATGAGTGTGAGAAAGCCATGGGCATTATCCGCGCCATTGGTCGTGGAATCCCCGGCAAATTCATGCAGGACGGTGTAGGCGAGATCGGGGTCGGATTGATTGGGATCAAACTTGAAGATTACGCCCTTGTCGTCCAGCCCTCCATAACGCGCCATGCCCAGCAGGAGAGTGCCGGTGCTATCGCTCGTGAGCACGCCATGCGGCTTGAAGCCTGTGTCATGGGTGAAGGAATAGTCTACCTTGTAGGTGGTTACAGGATCGGCCAGTGAGAAGGAATAAATCGCGCCCTGATTATTCGCGCCGCCGTTCGATGTCATCCCGTAGGCGATGCCGTTTTTTAGATAAAAGGGACTGTGCGGAAGAGCGGCATCCTGAGCGACAGGGGTTGTTCCCGTGCCATCGAAGGCGTGAACGGCTGTATAGCTAGTGCCGTCGGTCTTAATGCTGAAAATAGTGCCATTGCCATCTTTGGAAAAAACCGGTGGAGGGGGCGTGCCGGGAGGCTCTGGCGTCTGGGGATTGTTTTCATTGCCGCCATAGAGGGCGGCTCCATAGAGCGTGTCGCCGACTGCGACCAATGCATTGTGATGCGGCTCATTACCCAGGCCGTCTGTCGGCGAGGCATTGAAGGAGTAGAGCCAATTAAACGAGCTATTTACCGTTCCCGCGTTTAGGGAAAAAATCGTTCCTGAATTATAAGTGCCGCCAAGCGAAGTGCGACCGTAGAGCACATTATCCACCAGCGTGAGCGACCCGCGCGACCATGCGCCATCCGTGCCCTGAAAACTATAAACAGACTGCAATTGCGCCGACGCGAGTGAGGCGGAAAATAAAAGGGGGATTAAAAAACGAATAGCACGCATAATGGGGGTCTCCAGAGTTCCGAAACATGTAGCGTAGTTCCTCATAAAGCGCAAACTTTGATCGTGCCTGCGGTGGCCAATTTCAACAGATAGGGTGAGCTCTCACCTGGTGGGCGATTTCCTCTGAAAGAGGGAGAGGAATAGCATCACACAAAGTTGAACTCATTGGGAATGAGCGAGAAGCCTTGCATGTAGTGCAAGCCCGGAGGGGTGCAAAGATCGGGCAGATCGGAGCAGCAATCCACGAAGGGTCACAAAGGTAAGAAAATATATGAGTCAATCCGGCGGCTTGACTACGACTTACGATGGACGCGACGGAGCACGTCCCTCCATCTGAGGCTACTTCGTCTGCGAGTTGAAATATTCTTTTAGTTGGGCTTCAGTGCGGACCCGGTGCTTTGCGGGTTTGGGCGCGCGCCTGGGGCTACTGCTGGGGGCCATGCACCAATAGAGGATGAGGCCGAGGATATTCAGCGTGCAGAGGACGATCGCCCATACGATTTTGTCGGTATCTTTCAGGTCTTCACGGCCGATATGCTTTATCAGGGTGACGAGCCAGATGAGGAATACGATAATGCTACCGAGGAGAAAGAGTGCGGACATGCGCTTAGTTAAGTAGCAAGAGGGGCGGGAAGAAAGAGAAAAGCAGGTGCGTTTCGGAATTGCCAACGGAGCCTAATGGGTCAACGCGTAGACACAAATATTCAGCGTGATCTTCTTGGCTTCTTCAGGCGGGACACCTTTTCCGCTATTGCAGCTCCCGTTCATGGAAAAAGCGCAGCACAGCCCATCCTCACAGACCACCGCGACTAGTTCGCCGTTATGAAACAGGCCTTCGAGCTGGATATCCCCTTTATCGGCCGATGTGAGCCGATCCAGTTTGTAGAATGAGCGGTAGATCAGATGATCGTAGGGAATTTTCTGCACGCGATCTCCGGGAAAGATGCGGCTGAACTCCCGGCGCCACGCATTCGGAAACGCCGGATTCGTGCAACATCCCGATGCAAAGACAAAGCCCCCTTTATTCAAATAGAGACGCAGTCGTTCCAGTTCCGTCTCGGAAAGCTGGAAGTCATCGTGTCCATTCATAAAGACAAATGGCGTTTCAAAAAGCGCTTCGTCAGTCACCTTAAGCAGTTTTTTCTCACTGACGCGGATAGTCGATACACGGGCCACGAGCTTGATCATGTCTGCGCCGACATCTCCACAGTCATCGCCCGAATTTGAACCGAAAGATAAGCGCCCCACAAAAAAGGTGCTAATGTCACTCTTTGACGCGGCGTAAGTCATCCTGACTGTGGAAAGCAGGGCGATGGCAATTACCAGCCATGCCGTTTTCATGCGAATCTTCACGATAGCCGAATATATACTGTGCACGCTCATGTAAGCATCCATTTTTTCCTTAATGCCCATTCTGCACAAAGCGAAAGGATCACGGTCAAAAATAACCAGGGATTCAACCCGATCGGCTCGCCCTGATTCCTCGAAGACTTGGTCATTTCAATCTGTGCGTAAATTTTCTCCGCAAATGCCTT
Source organism: Chthoniobacterales bacterium (assembly GCA_039918055.1). GTDB lineage: Bacteria > Verrucomicrobiota > Verrucomicrobiia > Chthoniobacterales > JBDTJR01 > JBDTJR01. The sequence continues at coordinate 2,558 of JBDSIH010000328.1, read as the reverse complement.
TGGGTCACGGATTACCTCCTCGGCAGGCCATGCGGACCCTCCGCTTATCATGGCCCACTGGCGCAGAGACTCCATGTCGCGGCCCGGTTTTTGAAGTTCCAGATTTGCATTCCGAACCTCGAGTATCCGGGAGGCGAGGGAAGTATTCGAATCGTCTACGACACGGACGTTATAGCTATCTGCACTTTCCGGAACGAATGCGCTTTCTACTGCCTGGCTGGAAGTTAATTCGATTTCCCGATCCTGAATTAATTTTCCAGAGCTGTTAAGAATCTGAAGGCGGTAATTTCTCCTCGGCTTTTCTTTTTCTTCCGCAGGATCGGCAATCTTTTGCACTTTGAAGGTAATGTTTTGACCAGGCTGAAGCTCGTGGGTCATCATTTCGATTTGTATATTTTGCCGTCCCGACTCTGCGAGTTTACGGATGAACTGCTGCCAGAAACGGTCGAAGTGGGGGACTGCTCCGTCTTTGGTTAATCGCCATTTCCAAAAATTCTGCACTGCGAGCACCGCGATCTCTCCCTCTCCGTAACGCTGTGCTGCCATCAGGACTCTCGGCTTCCCATTTGGGCCCGTATCCCGGCTGTGTAGCGCCCAGGTGACTGCGCCCGGTTTGACCTCGGCGATCCGGCCGTAATCGTCAAAGGCGGGCAGTTTTTGCCAGATCTCGCGGTTTTTTGCAGCCTCGTCGATTTCAAAAACAGGATCGGCAAGGGCTTCGGGTGTGAGTAGAAATTGAAACGGTTCGTCCAGACCCCGCACCCCAATATCATCATCAAACCGCACCGGCAGCATTTGCTCCAGCTTGCTCCCGCGCCATGAAGCATCAAAGGTTTCCCGTCCACCGATCATCAGCACGCCGCCTCCATAGTCGGAGCAGAAGCGCGCGATGGCATCCTGTTGTTTTGCGGTTAACAGCGAGGGATTAAGATTTGAAAGTATGACAACGCGAAACGCCGCAAGGTCCTTCACCTCATCGGGAAACCCATTGAGCAATTCGCCTGCCACTTCCACATTCTGTCGAAATACGGAGTGTTCGCTCGTGCGGCTTAGTCCGGTTACCTTTACCGTGGGATCATTTCGCAATGCCCTGCCCATAAACTTGAAATCCCAGGTGAGAGCTCCCTGCATGTAAAGCACCCGCAATTCACTTTCCTTATTCACCCGTACGATGGCGCTTTCCCTGTCCTTGATAAGGATGAGGTGTTCGACCGGCGGCGGCTCGATGACGATGTCGTATTTATAGACCCCTTCGATATCCTCAGTGATCTCGAAATTCTCCGCCCAGTATCGCGAAGAAGATACTCCCGAAACAAGGCGCTTATCTTTGAATTTTCCATTGCGTAGCAGGATGAGATTAAAAGGCGGCAGCGGGTGGCTGATGGTGGCTTCTATCCTCGCGGATATCTGAAATTTACTGTGAGGAGGAGCCAGAAACGGGGCGTCAACTCCCAGGAGGTTCAGTGTCTGCTCACCGGTATCGCTGCCGAAGCCCACGCCGATGAAGGGAATTTTGAGCGAAAGTAATGCACCTACGGCTCCTCGGTTTGAATCTGTCTGATTTGCGGCACCATCCGTAAGTGCGATGAGAGCGAGTGGAGGGTATCGCGAAGTGTTCAGCGCTGTGGAAATAGCATTTCCGATATCCGTCTTATCGCCATCCGGGATGGTATTGGCAACGGCGGCGCCTTCGACATTCTTTGTCGCGGCGTCAAAGAGCAACCACTCGAATTTATAGCCTTTCTCCCGCAGAGTGGGCTGAAGCGTGGAACGGGTAAACTCCAGCATTTTTCTGTACCGGCTTTCCTGCCCGCCGTCTTTGAGTCCCATGCTGGCGCTGCGATCCGCCAGAATCATCACTTTGCGTTTCATGTCCTCCTCGTGCGATACCATCTTCACGGGCCGGGCAAGAAGGAGCGCGATGAGTAGCGCCGGAAGGAGGCGCAGGACACTGAGAAGGACGATCTTCGAGCGGCTCAATCCCCGGTGGCGCAGCTTCCAGGCATGGAGGGCGATCAAAAAAATGGCCAGTGCCAGGAAGATAATTCCCGCCCACGGCATTTCCCATATCAGTGTTGCGTGGAGCAGGTCAGTCATTGGAGAGTTTCTCAAAATAACGGCGAACTCTTTCACGGAATTCCTTGGGCGCCTGTGCAGGATCTACGGAGAGTAACTCCGGATCGGATTTTTCAACTTTTTTGTGATCCGTCATTTCCACACGGAAGGATTCGAGGCGATCCACGAGTTTGCGAAGCGAATCAGCATCGACATTCAGATCTACTTTCTCACTCATGGATTTGAGATCATTTGCAATAGCCAGCAATTGGGGAACCTCCTCAGGAGGCGTGGCCGTAGTTTGGAGAAGGGAGAGGTGGGCATCGGTAAGCTGTTTTTTCAGTTCTTCCGGATCGAGCTTGCGCCCTTTCTCAAGGCGCTGAATGAGGCTTGTCAGGCTTTGAATGGCATTGCCCACTCCCCCTTCGGAATTTTGAGACTGCGCTGCCGACTGGCCGCCCTGCATTATTGAAGGTTGGCTTGCTTCGAATGCTTTAAGTATC
>JBDSIH010000327.1:0-3853 GCA_039918055.1 Chthoniobacterales bacterium | reverse complement strand
GATATTTTCATCCATGTAGATCATGGTGATGACTTCGCGCGGGCTGTCGGAGGTGTTCGCGCCGGCGCGGTGAAAGGTCCACCCCGAATGGAAACTGACTTCGCCGAGATCGAATGCAGAATCCTCCACATCAGCTTGCGCCTCGTGCAGGGATTTCTGGATGAGCGCTTCGCTGGTATCGCTGATTTCAAGGTCGCGGCCAAACGCCATGTGGTGGGATTTGCTTGCGAAGGCTATGGGGCCCATTTCCTTCGGCGTTTTCTGGAGCGGAACCCAGGCCGTCACCGTGCGGTCGCCGGAGAGCGGCCAGTAGTATTGGTCCGCATGCCACGGGGTGATGCCGCCGCCGGGTTCCTTGTGTAAAGCCTGGTCGTGGTAGAGCCGCACGCCGGAGACTTCCAGGAGGTCCGCCGCCATGCGCCCGAGCTTTGTGGAAAAGACAAATTCCTGCACCACTTCGCTGTATTCCCAGATATTCATGACCTGGAGGAATGCTTTCTGGTAGGTCGTGCGCTCCTCCATGGGGATGTCATGTCTATTGAGGCGCTTCACCTGCTTGGAGATTTCCTTCGCGTAAAAGTGGATCGTCTCCGGCGCGAGCACTTGCTTCAGCTTGATGTAGCCGTTCTCGCGGTAAAAACGAATATGCTCCGCGGTGATCGCGTAGTGGCCTGCAATATCCTCCTCAACGCACTGGTTGAGGGTTTCAATGGCGGGATGCACTAGCACCATAGAATACGCTTCCGCGCACTTTGTCTTAGCCTCTGGTGACAAAATGTGATACTTTATTGTCTATACCGTATTAATTCTATGAGGGCGTACTATCAGAGAATACCACTTACCGCGAATGAATCATTTCTGTGTCGACGGTTACGCGTGCGCAACTTCCTGTCCCTGTGGCATTTTCATTCCGAGTATGAATTGACGCTCATCATCACCGCGCGTGGCATGCGCTACGTCGGCGATAGCGTGGAGCGGTTCGACGATGGCGACCTCCTGCTCCTCGGCTGCAATCTCCCGCATGTGTGGTGGAAGGATAAAGAAGACCGGCGCATGGCCGAGGCCGTCGTCATTCAATTCAGCGCAGATTTTCTTGGGGCGGACTGGCTGCATGCACCCGAGGCACGCTCCATCGCCGCACTGCTTACGTCCTCCAGTCGCGGACTCTCCATCTCCGGCACGACGCGCGAACAGGTGGCAGATGGAATGCGCGAGATCAATGCCATGAAGCCCTGGAATCGCCTGCTCGCGCTCCTTACGCTGCTCGGAACGCTCGCCGCAAACCACCGCAAAAACCGACCTCTCGCAACGACGGGTTACCAGCCAAGACTTCAGCCGCAGGAGCAGGAACGCATGGGGCGCGTGTGCAATTATATCAACGCGAATTATGCCGACGAGGTATCGCAGCCCGAAGCCGCCTCGATTGTCGGCATCACGCCCGCCGCATTCAGCCGCTTCTTTTTCCGCCACGCGGGGAAGACCTTTGAGGAATACGTAAACGAAATCCGCATCGGCCAGGCGTGTTGGAAGCTGCACGTCTCCGACAGCACCATTTCCGAAATAGCCTTCGCGGTGGGCTTCAGCAATCTGTCAAATTTCAACCGCCGTTTCCGCGAGATCAAGGGGGTAACACCACGGGAATTTCGGAGAGAAATGCCGGTGGGGAAATAACTGCTTTGGAAAAGTGCGTTACTTTTTCTTCTTCGTCTTCCACGCGGAATTGAGCAGCTCCGTGCTGAAGGCGGAGGAAGTCACTCCCTGGGTGGCGTAGAGGAAGAGGGCGCAGCGGTAGATGTCATTCGCCACATGAGTGAAATAGCTCACGATAAACATCAGAGTGATCCAGATGCCCAGTCCGGTAAAGATGATGGTGAAGAACACAGTGGGAGAGAGATTTGTCTGATAGAATGACATGCAAAGCGGAATGCCGATTACGATTGGTAAAATAAGAAGCAGCATCACTATGCCCAATTGAATGCCGACGAAGCCGACGAGCAATTCGCCCCAGGTTTTTTTGATCGTCTGGGCGGAACTTTTCAGGATGTAAATGGGATTGCAGCTTTCGTCGTGAATGATGACGGGGATCGCAAAGCACGAGGCCACGCTCCACACCATGCCGATGACGCGCAATACGATCCGGCCGACCCAGCCGAAGCGCTGTTCGAGCGTGCTGATGATAAGGCCGATCACGCCTGCAAAAAGACTCCATACGATAATCTGGCGAAGGCGGCTCACCGCGAAAGAAAATCCGGCGCTGAGCGAGGCGCCCCGTCCAGAAAGCGCATTCATGATCTGACTGTAAAAGGCCACGTTGCAGAAGGTGGTGAGGAACATCATCACCAGATAAAATGCTGCGGCGCAGACATAGCCTGCCTGTGTGAGATGCCACTGGTGCTGGGGTGTATTGTCAAAATAGATGAACCGCGCACCGCCCGGGCCCGAATGCGTTACGACAGGAATTAAAAAGAAAAGAACAACGCCAATGGAGAAAACCGTGCTTAGTGCCGGAAACAAAAGCAGTTTCTTGTTCTCCATCATCACCTGAAGCGCACCGCGAAAAAGTTGCCAACTGCGTTTAAAAGTTCCGGATATGTTCATAGGTAAAGGAGGGTTGCAGCAGAATGTAACGGCTGGGAAACTATACCGTCAAGAAAGGGTGGGAAAGATTGCTGACGCCGATGGTGCAATCCGCTAAGTAGAGGCCATGCCAGCGATTGTCCGCAAGACGGAACAACATCAAGTCATGAAAATCGGATTCTTCCTTCTGTGCATATTCGCGATGCTGTTTTCAAAAAGCTTTGCCGCCATTGCGGAGCCGGATTTCAGCCGGTGTAGGAAATATCATCCCAGCACATACACCATCACTCCGTATCTGGAGGAGGCGGTATGGTTACAATCCCTTCCCCGTGATCAGGCGATTGGCTATTTGCGCAAAAGGGCGAATGAAGGCACTCATGAGCAACAGGTGATAATTCTTTGTCGAATGTTATTTGAGGCCAGGCCCGGGGAGGAATTTCGACGTGCTGTTCTTGGCTTACCATCATTTTTGGGAGCCCGCTACGCAAACCTTGAGGAGTTATTTAAGCAATGGCCGCTGGAGCCAATAACACTGGTTGATGATATTCCCTTTGTTATTCTGTGGGGTGGCTATGCGGTTGCAGGTGGCCCGTCGGAGACATCTTCCCACTATCTGGAATACTGTGTGGAGCATACAAACTGGAGCTCCCGCCGTTACAAAGTGGTGGATAAAAAGCAAATAGAAGCGGCGCTTGGAAAATTGCTGCAGCGGTTTAAAAATACGCCGCTGTATGACTTTGAAATCGAGGCTCTTCAAAAACAAATTCAATGACTGACATTCCTCGATGGCGCGAGCGGGCGAAGCAGAAGCTGGAGGGCTATTTTCACGACCAGACGTTTCCGCGGTTTACGCTGAGCCTGATCATTATGGCGACGGGAATTTTTGGTTTTGGGATTTCGTATTTTCTTTTACACGCGGGAATGCGCGAAATGTGGGTGCGCTACCCGATAGCCGTGGTGGGCGCGTATGGTATCTTCATTCTTATGCTGCGGGTGTGGGTTGCATTTGAGAAGCGGCGGATCGATCCCGAGGAGTTGGCGGCGCTTGAGGCATTGCAGCAGGGCACGGACTACAGGCCAGGGATCGAGAATAGTGGCTCCCTGTCACGCAAACACTCGTGGCTGGATTTTGTGGATTTGCCAGTGGATGGATTCGGAGAGGGCTGTCTGCCATTGATTCTCATCGGTGCGGTTATCGGTATCGCTCTGTTGCTATTCGGAGTGGTCGCCCAAGCGCCCGCATTACTCGCGGAGGTATTTGTGGATGTGGTATTGA
>JBDSIH010000326.1:0-17553 GCA_039918055.1 Chthoniobacterales bacterium | reverse complement strand
ATCCGCAATATCTTCTATGAATGGACTTTTCAAAAAAGTATCGATGGCGTTGCCCGTAATTGCCGATACGGTTAATAAATAATTTCATCCGATGAAAATGTCACCTTTTGGCCATAAATTAGTACGCGGAATTTTCCGCCTGTTGCTGATTTTTATATTTATCGGCATTCCAGCCGTGGCGCTATATCTTCGTCAGGTCGGATTTACGACTTCCATACGTGCAAGCGTGTGCGCACTGGTTCGCTCACAAGGCATCGAAATGGATATGGAGCGTCTTACCTTCGATCCTTTCCAGGGCCTGATCGCAAAAGATGTAAAGGTTCGCGTCAAGTCAAGTGACGCTCCGCTTTTTGTGCAGATAAACCGCGTCGGCCTTTCGCTGAATATCCGGGCTTTATTGCACAGAAAAATTGAAGTGGATACGGCATCCCTGCATGGAGCGCATCTCATCCTTCCTCTGGATCTCACCAATCCCGATGCAAAACTGGAATTCGACAAGGTCAATGCCGTCATTATTTTCCTGCCCGATCAGATTCGTATCGCCTCTCTCGAGTGCAAAATGGGGGCCATCAAACTTCAGGTCATGGGAAATGTTTTAAATGCCCAGGATTTCAAGATGCCGACAAATACCGGCCCCAAATCCGGACATCCCCTCGCCCAGACTATTATGGATATCCGCAAACTGGGCGCGCAGTTTTCTTTTCAGAAAAATACTGCACAGCTTGAGTTCCAATTTGCAGTAGACCTTGCCCACCTTGATACGACGAAAATTGACGACATCCGTTTCCACGCAGTGGATATGCTCTATGGGGACGCGCATATCAACCGCTTCGATATCGAAGCCGACTACAACCACGGCATCCTGAACCTTGAGCGTCTGGAAATTACCGATGCTCTCGGAGAGTTTTCCGTAAAAGGAAACCTGAACCCCGCACAGAAACAAGTCTCCTTCGAAGCCTCGAGCACGATAGATATACGGCCTTTCTTCCCCGAGAATATCCGCAATGGCATCCTGAAAAATATCCAGTTCCCAAAACCTCCGCAGGCCGCTTTTTCCGGCGACCTTCAATGGAATGAGGACTTCAAAATTACCGGTCAGGTTTTCGGCCGTTTCGTCGCGCCGCATATTTCCGCCAATGGCGTCGAACTCACCGATATCGATGGCGAATACACTTGGAAGGACGGTACTTTCTTTACCGAGAATTTTACCGTTCACCTCAATAAGGGAGCTGCCACGGCTGATGTCTATTTTGCGCCTAATGACTTTCGCGTTCGTCTGACCAGCTCGATCAAGCCGACTGATTTTATGCCGTGGTTTGATAAAGGGACGCGCGAAACAATCGAGAGAATGGAGTTTGCAGAAGCTCCGCAACTTCGCGTCGAGCTTTCCGGCAAAAAACCGGATATCGATGCCCTATCCGGCACGGGTCAATTGACCCTCGGCAAAACTGCGATGCGTGGAGCCTGGATCACCTCGGCCAAATCTCCACTGGAAATTCAGGGACGCGCGATAACTCTTCGTAATTTTGAAATCCTCATGGGAACCAACAAGGGTACGGGAACTTTTACCTACGATCTTGGGCAGAAAGAAGTGCGTATTCCCGATGCAAAATCCCAGTTGCCGCCTTATGAGCTTTTGATGTGGATAAATCCCCAAGTCGCAGAAGCCGTAATCCCTTATCGCTTTAAAACACCACCCACTGTCACAGTCAAAGGAGTCGCCGGGCTTGAAGGCGCTGAAAAAAATCTGCTCAATGTGACTATCGATGCACCGGCGGGACTTACCTATAACCTGCTTGGAAAAGACCTTTTCTTTCAGGGCTTAAAAGGAAGGCTGTTTGTGAAAAAGGATCAGCTTGATCTGAATATTTCCCAATCCCGTCTGATGGGCGGACAGGTAAAACTTCAGGCGAAAATATCCGTTGATCCCAAAAATCAAACTTACGGCGCAAATGTTTTCATCGATGGATGCGATTTCAGCACACTGACGAAACTTTATTTCGACTATAATAATTCTCACGGCAAGGTGAGCGGAAACTATCAGTTCAAAACCGCATTTGAGGACACCCACACCATGACCGGCAGCGGTCATATGAATGTTCAGGATGGAAATGTTTTTGCGATTCCCTTACTCGGCCCTCTCTCCGATATTTTAAACCAGATCATTCCGGGCTCCGGCTATCAGAATGCCAAAACTGCCACGGCGGACTTCCAGGTCGCAAATGGCGTGATCACCACCCGCAACCTCGCCATCCAAAGCATGGCCTTCAGCCTGTATGGGCATGGAAAGATTTTCTTCCTCGATGACAAGATGGACATGGATATCCGAATCAATGCGCGAGGCATTCCCGGCATCATTCTTTTCCCCGTAAGTAAAGTCTTCGAATACACCTCCGAGGGCACATTAAAAAATGCCACCTGGAGACCGAAGCTCATTCCCAAAGCCATCTTTGGAAGCGGCAATAAAACGCGATAATCAGCGCTGCTCGATAGCGGTGAACTTCTTACCTACAGCAGGCCCAACGTATTCACTGAGCGGACGGTAGAGGCGGTTGTCTTCCAACTGCTCAAGAACGTGCGCTGTCCACCCGCTGGTGCGTGCGATGGTGAAGATTGGCGTAAACATGTCCGTAGGAAGGCCGAGCGAATAGTAAACCGTGGCGGAATAGAAATCCACATTCGCATTAAGGTCTTTCTGCTCCTTCATGATCGTGGCAATACGTTCGCTCATGCGGATCCACTTGGGCTCACCAAGTTGTTCGCAAAGCTTTATGGCCATGGTGCGAAGATGCGGAGCGCGGGGATCGAGCGTCTTGTAAACACGGTGCCCGATTCCCATGATTTTCTTTTTCTTTTCGAGCTGTTCCGCAACCCATGCATCGACGCGGTCTTCGCTTCCGATTTCCTGCAGCATGTGGATAACCCCTTCATTCGCTCCGCCGTGAAGCGGGCCCTTAAGGGTTCCGATTGCGGAAGTGATGGCAGAATAAATATCGCTAAGCGTGGCAATGGTGACCCGTGCGGAAAAAGTGCTGGCATTCATACCATGGTCGGCATGCAGGACATAGGCGACATCGAGTGTCTTTACGGCATCTGCAGACGGTTCCTTACCGGTCAGTAAATAGAGAAAATGGGCAGCCTCGCCGAGATCCATACGGATGGCAGGCAGTTCCTCGCCCTGGCGTGCGCGATGAAAGTAAGCGGCAATCACGCCCATTTTCGCGGTAATGCTTACCGCGCGTTCCCGATCCGCATCCAGGGAAGCGGGCGGGTTACTGGAGTGGACGTTATCATATACGCCAAGCATGGAAACCGCGGTGCGGATGACATCCATGGGATTTGCATCCTTTGGCGCATGGGAGATAAAATCCACGACTCCCTTGGGAAGTTCGCGCTGAGCGCGAAGCTTGGCGCTTAATGCATCAAGTTCCTTCTGGTTAGGCAGATGCCCGTACCAGAGCAGGTGGATAACTTCCTCGTAGGTCGCTTTTCCTGCCAGTTCATTAATATCGTAACCGGCATAGATAAGAACGCCTTCTGCTCCGAGCACATCACTGAGCCGGGTGGAGTTTGCTATGATCCCTTCGAGTCCTTTGGCGGTAACTGGCATAATATATGAGTGGTTTGGTTTCTTTAACTTCCTACGATTTCTTCAAAACTTCAATCAGTGTATCCGCCATGGTAGCGGGCGTTTCCGCGACGGCAATACCGGCATTTCGCAAAGCTTCGATTTTACCCTGTGCGGTACCTTTTCCACCGGAAACGATGGCTCCTGCATGGCCCATACGGCGCCCCGGAGGAGCCGTGGCTCCGGCGATAAAGGCGGCGATTGGCTTCTTACAATTTGCGGCAGCCCAGACAGCGGCTTCTTCCTCAGCCGTTCCGCCAATTTCGCCGATCAGGATAATCGATTCCGTCTCCGGATCATCATTAAAAAGCTTCAAGGCATCGAGATGGGATGTGCCATTAATGGGATCTCCACCAATGCCGATGCAGGTGCTCTGGCCATAGCCCCGGCTGGTAAGCTGCCAGACCGCTTCGTATGTCAATGTCCCGGAACGGGAAATGACGCCAACATTCCCACGTTTGTGGATGTAACCGGGCATGATGCCGATTTTGCATTCGCCGGGAGTAATGATGCCAGGGCAATTCGGCCCGATAAGACGGCTGGATTTATTTTCCAGGGCAACTTTGACGCGCATCATATCCATCACAGGAATTCCTTCCGTGATACAGACAATCAATTCCACTCCCGCATCGGCGGCTTCCAGAATTGCATCCGCCGCGAATGGCGCAGGCACAAAAATCATCGTGGCATTGCAGCCGGTTTCCTTGCGGGCTTCGAACACGGTATCGAATACCGGAACCTTATCCTCAAATTTTGTACCGCCTTTTCCGGGAGTGACTCCGGCGACGACGTTGGTTCCATATTCCATGCAGCCATGAGCGTGAAATGCTCCGGAGCTGCCGGTAATGCCCTGCACCAGAAGGCGCGTATTTTTATCTACTAGAACTGCCATAAAATTGGTTACGAATTTTTTCGTTTGTGAATGATGATTTTGCTGCCGTCCGGATCTTCGATGATTGCCATGTGGCAAACCGGAGTTTCCAGCGGCTCGTAGTGAAATTTCACCTTGTGATCGCGGAGATGTTTGATCGCTTCTTCAAAGTTTTCCACCTCAAAAGCCACACTGGCGCCTTCCGATGCGGGCTTCCATGAATCCATTTTACCAATCGCCAGCGTGCCGCCTGCGATCTCGTATTCAACCCATGCCATATCCGGGCTTTCCGTCACTTGGCCTGGCTTCAGGCCGAGCACATTTTCGTAAAATTCCCGGGCACGTTTAATATCCGTGACGGCGTACGTTGTAAATGCGATCTCGGTAATCTTCATGCCGCTTTTTTCGCCGCCTCCACGACTTTCTTCGCGGCGTCCGTAAGGCCATCGGCAGTGATGAGCGGAAGCTTCGATTCCATAAGAAGCTTTTTGCCAAGCTCCACATTCGTACCCTCAAGGCGAACAACTAATGGCACAGGCAGGCTCACGGCTTTAACCGCATTGATAATTCCCTGTGCAATAATGTCGCACTTCATGATACCGCCAAAAATATTAACGAGAATCGCCTTCACTTTTGGATCTGCGATCAGAATCTTAAATGCTTCGGTGACCTGCTCTTCCGTAGCGCCACCGCCTACATCGAGGAAATTCGCAGGATCGCCGCCGTGGTATTTGATGATATCCATTGTCGCCATGGCCAGACCAGCGCCGTTGACGAGGCAGGCAATATTTCCATCCAGACCGATATAATTAAGGTTCGACTTAGAGGCTTCGACTTCGCGCGGGTCTTCCTCTCCCACATCCCGCATGGCGACAATATCCGGATGACGGAAAAGTGCATTGTCATCGAAATTAAATTTCGCATCCAGCGCATAGACTTCTCCGCCCGGAGTTACCACGAGAGGATTCACTTCAATCTGCGAGCAGTCACACGCGATGAAGAGTTTATACATCGCACCAAAAATTTTGGCGGCTGCGGAAGCCTGCTTGCCGCGAAAGCCTAGCTGGGCCGCAATTTTTCGCGACTGAAAGGCCTGCAAACCCAGTGCAGGATCGATCGCTTCGTGAAGAATTTTGTGCGGCGCTGTTTCCGCGACGGTTTCAATATCAACCCCACCCTCGGTGCTGGCGATAATGATCGGCGCGGAAAGCGCACGATCCATAACGATGGCAAAATAATATTCCTTCGTAATGTCTACACTCTCGGCGATGAGGACCGTATTAACTACCCTGCCTTCGGGACCGGTCTGGTGCGTCACCAGTGTCTGGCCAAGCATTTTTTCGGCGAACTCTCGGGCATCTGCCGGAGATTTGCAGAGATGCACGCCGCCTTTGAAGCCATTGGTAAACGTTCCCTTGCCGCGACCGCCGGCGTGAATCTGTGCCTTTACGACAAATTCGGAAGCTCCGAGTTTCTTCGCGGCTTCTTCTGCCTCCTGCGGAGTGGTTGCCGCAATGCCTTTTGGAGTGGCGACTCCATATTTAACAAAAAGCTCCTTAGCCTGATATTCGTGGATATTCATGGGTATTAATGGGTAGATAAAAAAGCGAACCGTCTTCGTTCAAGGCTCGCTTCGATCAAAAAATTATGCCCCGTAATCGCCGTAGTTCGCGGAAGGTTGCTCAAACTTTTCAGTTTGCCCAGGCGTATCCATCGGCTGGATCGTCAAATTTCTAAAAAAGGGGCGGTTCATATTGCGGGTTTTATTTCTAACAACTCAATCCGCTTCTGGCAAGGGCACGCGTTTTTTTTGGCATAAACCCCTCTTCCTCAAGTGTTTATGGACGTCGGAACGCATTTTCTTACCTCGAATCCATGCGATGCGGGGAATTCCGAGATCTTAGCGCGGTGATGCTGCCAACCGGCGGCGGCGCACCATGAATCCCACAAAAATCAGGCCAAATCCCAATAGTCCCCATATGGAAGGTTCGGGAACTGTCTGCCAGGCCAGACCATACTGCTGCGTGCTGGAGGTCGTGATTTTCAGCGCATAATCACCCGGCCCGAGGCCTTCTTCCCACAGCAACTCTACATTATCATCACTTGAAATACTTTGATCGATCAAAGAACCGACCGTAAATCCACTCGCGTTATAAAGGAACATATCCATGTCCGCGATGCTGAGCCCGATGGAAGTCCAGGTGAAATTTGCCGTAACGGTGATATCCCATGCCAAAACCGCCGAAAAATCGGACACCGTAGAAAGATGAAAGAAATAATATTCCGGCGCAGCACTGGTCGCGGTGCCAAGATCCCACCCGGTATTTCCCACGAGCGAAACAGGCGTGATCTGTCCCGCAAACCTACCAGCCTGCTGAATATGATAGCTGTTATAGATATTGAGCTGCCCCGCTCCGTAAGTGGAATCCAAAGGAGCCGTATCGGTATGCGTCCATGTGCCGCCAAGCCCGCTTTTCGTCGCTCCCGCCATCAGCATGGCGCGAATAACCTCAGGCCGCACGGCGCTGGCATTTCCGCCAGCCGAACTCACCAGCAATGCCGCCGATGAAGACACGACTGCGGTAGCCCAACTCGTCGCATTCGTAGGAACCACCAAATCCGGTTTTTGACGGGGATTTCCATAAAGACCAGTGAGAGTGGCACTTGTGGTGCTGGAGCTGCTGGCTCCATTCGATAAGCCTACGGCAATGGAGTTGTAACCAGCGGCGAGAAGGTTCGGCACGCTGCTTGCGCCATTATTCACACCTACCACGGCGATGATTCCATCCCGATGAATCTGATAATCATACCGCGCAAGAATTAACGAATCTGTATTGGCATCTTCTGTGGTTCCCACCCAGCTGCTATTCTGCACCTTGCCCGTGGATGCGGCGGGAGGGTTGGCGAAAATGACATTATTAATCCAGCCGTTTACATCAAACACGGTTACCTGAGATATCCCCGGCGCCATGCTTCCGCTTCCATAAAAATAACTGCCCACCGTAGTGGCATGACTCGATGCCGATGCTCCAACAGGCGAGTTAGGAAAAGTGAAGGTCTTGCCCGTGAAGGCAGGGTCCGAAGTATTGGGCCTATAATCTGAACCGCGTTCTGTCACAGGAGCTTCGATCTGCGTTACATTTACTCCTGCCCCGGTGGGCATGCTGCCACCCAGCTCGAGGAGAAGCTTCGTATAGCCGATATCGTCTTTGTAATCTGCATGAGCGGTGCATACCGCCATGAACAAAACGGATAAAAGATAAAACCGCATTTTTCGATGAGGAATAGAAGCCATTCGGGGTGTGGTATTTCTATTTTTATTCGTTCGAATTGTCAATTGGAAGGCGGCCGCTATTGTAAAAGTCCAGGTCTTCAAATTGACAGGCCGGATAGTCTATAAGACGATCCAAATTTACTATCTTACCGCATGAGAACTATCCCTTTCTGGCTCTGGCTCAATATCTTTGGACTGGATGCCCCTGTCATTACCGTTTTATGGCAGAATGCATTTGCGGAAGCATTTGGCATCCGGCTCGAGTTTCCGATGCGTCTCGGTCTGTTTTGCGTCGTTTGGGCGGTATATCTGGGCGACCGACTGTTGGATGGCTTACGCCTGAATGTCACGGAAACCTCCTCGGCAAGGCACCGGTTCGCCGCGAAGCATCCCTTACTGATTACCATCCTGCTACTTCCCGCCATCGCAGGAGCTGCCTATGCGGCACTGCTGACACCCAAAAACCTTTTATGCGTCGGGGCGGCTCTTGGCATAAGCACGATTCTCTATTTCCTTTGGAATCAGGCCGCACGCGGGAGCTTCTCCCGAAAGTATTTTAAAGAGATCATTATTTGTACCATTTTCGTTCTTGGTGTTCTTGCCGCTCCAGCCACCCTCGGAGCAGCAATGCATTCCGCATTCTTTATTTCAGCGGTAATTTTCTTTTTAGTCTGCCTGTCGAACTGCGCCATGATTTCGCGCATAGAACGCGATATCGATATCGCCCGCGGAGAGGAATCCTATGCCATTCATTTTGCAGGCGATCTCAAACCGGCCCGCTGGATCAGCGTAACCATTGTGGTTCTGAGTATCGTTCTAACATTTATAAACGCGATCCCCCTAATCCTCGCCATTTCATTTATTCTCACTGGCATTGGTCTGTGTTCCACCGTTTTTGTGGAGCGTATTACCAGCCCTCGCTTCTCAGTGGTATGGGCCGACTTGTGTCTCATGTCACCCGTCCTGCTTCTTGATTTTCACCACCTGCCGCAGAACGCGCATCTTCTGTGGCAATTCCCTGTGTAAAAAAATCGGAGAGGAAGCTTGTTTTTAAATAGCCTAAAGTTTTTTCTGATCTCTTGATCACTTTCAGCTTTCACACGAGATCATGAGGTACTTTGTTTCCATCGTCGTGGTCTTAGCGATTGCCGTTCTGCAAATCTTATATGGTGGAGCCTATTACACCATCTTCCGCATTCCAACCTACGTGCTCCTTGCGTGCGCACTGCTGGCAGGCCTTCCGACATCCCTGCTGACGAAAAGAAATTTCTCCTACTCCTGCGTGGTGGCGACAACCATTTTGTTCCTTTATATGATTGAACGAACCACCGGGCACGATGCGAGGCTGTGGCCGTTTTTTGGATTATTTACGGCCGCTTTTTCCGTCTATCTGCTCTTCGTCACCGTCATTAATCAATCCCGCTACCGGTTGATTTTTATTATCGGGCTTCTGGTGTTTGCCTTTTTGCAGGTTCTTGTGGGCCTGCAGCAATACGCGAGAGATGAACACTATACTTTGATCCCCTGGCTATCCGGGCAACTCCGAATATGGGCAGGCGACCACTACCCGGGTCGCGGCCATGGAACCTACCTCAATCCGAATCAATATGCCGCAATGCTTGGTTCCCTTGGCACGTATGCTTTAGCCTTTGTTTTTTGGGGAAGATTTAAGGCCGGAGCAAAACTGCTTCTATTATTTTCATCGCTGGCATGCTTTACCGGAGTGGTCATCTCTCTTAGTCGCGGAGGGATGCTGGCTACAGGTTGCAGCCTGTTTGTTTTTATTATTATCAGCGTCATTATTTCCCTCCGAATTGTAAAATCACGGCAAGTTTTAATAATCGCTTCGCTGTTGGGATTCATCGCGCTCATCGGAATAACCGCCTACATTTCCTTTCATAGCAGCGTTCGTCTGCAATCCCGGTTTGAAAATATTGTCACCGGTGATTCCCGCCTTGAAATATGGGATGCCGCCTTGCGCCAGTTCGAATCCAGTCCCTTTATAGGGCGAGGGCCGGGATCATACGGTTTTCTTTCGCGTATTTATATTAATCGCTGGCGATCCACCTTGGGAAGTGACCCCGGCTATGCACATAATGAATATTTACAAATTTTAGCGGAATACGGCCTTATCGGGTTTGCCCTATTCATTCTCGTGCTGGGGATTCATTTTTTCAATGGCTGCAATGAAATAGGCCAGCAAATCCGCATTTCCATATCCAGTGGAGAAATGCCAAAAAGAAATACCCTCGCCGTTCTTATTGCTTCTCTCTGTGCCTGCGTCGGGTGGATCGTCCATATGCTTTTTGATTCGATCCAACATGTCCCCGCAAATATGTTGCTCGCCGCCGCTACGCTGGGAATGCTTGCCGGAAATGAATTCTGGAAGCCGCGCGCGGAAGATGATCACCGCTTTGCTTTTCTCGCATGGCTTCCAAATCGAATCGTGGGAGCAGGCACTGCCGTGTGTGCGGTAGTTCTTATTTTATTCTGTCTCCGGGTTGGCAAACCGGAACTTCATGCCCTGCTGGCGGAAAATGCCATTATCAAAAAAGATATTCCCGTTGCTCTGAATGAAACAGACCTCACCCTTCAACTGGAGACCCGGAATGCCTACTACCACTATCTTTCCGGCGAGGCCTTCCTTCTTGCAGGAGATCAGAATGATCCCGAGAAAATCCGCCGCGACCATTACGAATCGGCACAAAAAGCCCTGCAAACCGCCACGGAGATCACCCCGGAAGAATACCTTTACTGGCTTCGCCTGGGCACTGCTTACGATATGACCCATCAATTCCCCGAGGCAGCCTATTCCTACCTGATGGCTATTGAACGCAATCCGGGGGTCGGCGCGGTGTATGAAGAGTATGCCCGCCATTATGGGCGGGAAGGCGCCCTCACCCAAGCCTACCGGTATGCCGATATCGGAGCCCTGCAGCCCGGGGGAATCTACGGAAGTTTACTCCGGCAGGAATTCAAAGAACGCATTCAAAAACTGAAAACCAAAAATTAACCGCTACGCCGAAGACCCCTTTCTCCAAGACTGGAGCTAGAGGTTCGATAAGCCCATCGTGCCCCTCCGTGAAGCGAAGGATCAAGCCGTTCCTTTTATAAAGAAAAAGACAGCCGAGTTTTAGTAAGTATGCTATTGAAAAAGCATGGGGCCATTTTTTCAAAATGAAAAAAACAAGGAGCGCGGAGCCGTACAAATTATTCTCGTTGTTGCGCTGCTTGTAGGGCTGCTTGTTGCCTTTCTGTTAGGCAAGTCCATTGCAGAAGAAGATATCTTCCGGTTAATCCTTATAGGAGGAGGCCTGGGAGGGCTGGGGCTTCTCCTTATTCTGGGGAAAAATTACTGGTACCTGCTTTTGTTGACCTACCCCCTGGGAAATACTCCCATTCAATTAGGATCAAAAAGTATTTTACTTCAGGAATTAGTTACCCCGTTAATTTTTACATGGTTTCTCGTTAATGTCGCCCTGAGAAAACAGAGGTTTACGTTAATTCGCAAAGAAAGTGTTTTCATTCTGCTTTTTTGTGTGTGGGCGGGGGTCGTTATGTATCTGAATCCTGTTGGCCTTTCCTTGTTTGGCGCAGAAAATGGAGGATTGCGATTCTATGTAGATATCGGAATGGCTTTATGTTCCTACCTGATCATTTCGAACCAAAAGATTAGTAATAAAGATTGTTTCTGGGTTATTTTCTTCATCATTCTAGCCTCCTTCCTCAGTCTCTTTCAGCAAATTTTCTTCTATTGGATGTATGGGGCCGTCCTGGGAACTGAAGGGGGAGAATATACATGGCATCAGGCACTGGCAGGACCTGCGCTGGCGATTACCATTTATATCGTCTCTAAATATCGCTGGTCTCAAATTCTCAGTTTTTCCAAATGGTATTTGCCGGGAATTTTATTGGTTTGTTTGGCGGTGACTTTTTTAAGTGGCAAACGTGCAGGTGCCGTCTGCATAATTGCAGTTCCCTTAATCTCGGCCTGTATTCGAAAAGAATATACGCATGCTTTTGTTATGCTTGTTGCCAGCTCGGTGCTTGTCGCATTTCTTGTGATCGGACAAGGAAACCTCTTCACGCTTCCCTTCCAGGTTCAGCGGGCCCTTTCAAATTTACCCGGAGATTGGGACTCGGGTATTTTAAATATAACTGCTGATAATTCAGATAACTTCCGCACCCGATTGTGGGATATCGCGCTAGAAAAAATCAAAAAAGATCCTATTATTGGAACAGGATTTAATGTTTCAGATGTCAATCTTCAGGCCGATGCTAGCAGTATTGGTATAGATCAAATACAGATTGAGCAACTTGCTACAGGCAGCTCCTGGCACAGCACCTGGTTAGGCATTTCGGCCGACTTTGGCATACCTGCTGCAATCATTTATGGACTTTTTATGATCCAGGCTGCTCTGGCCGCCTATGTGTTAAGACGTAAAAAGGCTCTCGAAAAATATCAAACCATAGCGGCCACTATGTTATTCTTATATTTTATCATAAATTTAATTACCTCTTATTCTGGAGGACATAGTGCTTATAACCCTCTTACCTCCTGGTGGATGTATGGCGTAATAGTCGGCCTTAAATACACGCTTCCGAAGACCGCCGCTTCTAAGAAAGACCGAATTGCACAGGAAGCCGAAATCTCACTCCTGCCCGTTACCAGTACAACCTAACTTATGCGACGTATTGCCGATCTGGCAAAAGGCTCTCTGATTTATTTTTTCGGCAGTGCGGCGAATGCCTTGCTGCCTTTGGTTTTATTACCGCTATTAACGCGGTATTTAAAACCGGAAGATTATGGCATCATCGCCACGGCGAATGTGCTGATTCAGGTTGCCCTGGTACTCATCGGCCTTAATGCTTACGGCCTCATTGCCAGAAACTATTTTGACAAAGACGAAAACCGCTTGGCCAATCTGATAAGCGCCAGCACGATTCTAACCGTTATTCTATCCGTTATACTTCTTGGTGGAAGCTGGCTGCTACGGGTTCCGATTTCCAAATTTGCAGAGTTTCCCGCCACATGGTTGCCCGCCATTGTCTTTCTATCCTTTGCCACGGTTATTCAAAATAATTACCTCTCCCTGCTGCAGGCCAGAAAGGAACCCTTCCGCTTCATCGCCAACCAAACCGTAAGCAACCTGGTGAATATGGGGATTTCCGTATGGCTGGTCGTCGGATTTGGAATGCGCTGGGAGGGCAGAATGTGGGCATTGATTGCCTCCTTGTTCAGCGTTCTTCTGATGAGCTTATGGGGATTTTCCGGAAGACTGCATTTGTTGCGGTTCTCATTCCGGAGGGATGCTCTAAAGGAATTATTACATTTTGGCGTTCCGCTGATTCCCCACGTGATCGGAGGCCTCGTCTTAACAATGTCCGCACGGCTGTTTCTTAACCATATGGCCTCTATAGCAGAAACGGGTTTATTCAGTGTCGCCTATGGCCTGGCATCCCCAATGGCCATGATAATCGGAGCCGGGAATAAAGCCTATATCCCCGCGCTTTTTGAAATGTTGTCCCATGAGGAAACGCTGAATAAACGCGCCCTATGCCGCTGGTTGCTCCTGGCCTGTATAGTGTTACTCGTGGGGAGTGTAATCTATGGGCTGGTAATGCAGCTCGCGATTACCTTCCTTCTTGGACCTAAATTTCAAGGGTCCGGTATTTATCTGGTTTGGCTCAGCTTAGCCATGGCGGTTCAGGGAGTTTATTATATTTTCAGCAACTTTGTCATTTATAGTAAAAAAACGCATTTGCTAGGCTGGCGCGGCGATTTTCTGGGCGCGATTGTGATGCTCATAATGTGCCCGCTGTTAATTCATCTGATGGGGGGCGTCGGAAGCGCCGTGGCTACGGTCCTCGCTACGGCAGTGAGCACTTTCGGTTGCATATGGGCCGCAAGGCATGCTTATCCGATGCCATGGGGAAAAGCTATAACCAGTCTCATTTTCCCCTTCCAAAAAAATGCTTAATCCCCTGTCATTTGCTTTATACATAAGCATTCGCAATCATTCATTTGCATGATGAAGCTTCAAGTCCATGAAGGATCAACCGGCATCCTTTCCCTGAGAGATGAACAGGGTACCACATCGCAGTTTATTCCAAACTATGATATGGATGAAGCGATTTCACTGCTCATCGAATTTCAGCAAATTCCGGATGCTCTCCATCCGGATAAACTGCTTAAGGATAATTATCGTTCCAATAACCGTAATTGGTACCCCACCATGGTTTCCTACCTTTTTTGGTACTTTTTCTTTCCATTCGTAAAATATCGCCTCCTGATTGAACAAATCCGTGAAAATAAAATAAGCTGCCATTGTGAGAATGCCGGCACTTTCAGCACTCTTCTTCACAACCTGAATATTCCGCAACACGCTACGTGGAAGGCCAAATTGCATAATGCATTTCTTCACCTGTCAAATCGACTCACTGCTTTACGCAAACGAAATGCGGAAGTGGTTTTTTATCGCTTTAACCGCATCGATTTCCGTGCCGTGGAAATTCGCGCTGCACTCAAAAAAATGGGCGTGGAAATTCTTAATGTGGGACCGCCTTCCGCCTTCACAGATATTTTAAAAAATATATTCGCATCCCAACCTGAACTTTTCTTCGGATCACTTCCCACTGCAAATGCTTTTCAGCATAATTATGACCTTAAGGCTGCGGAGCTCTGGAAGCGTCAACTTTTTACGGATGCAATTCGCTACATGGAAACCACCATTACCGCTTTGCAGAATGAATATAAATGCCATTTGAATACTCTGCGTCCGCTAAAAGCGCATACATTTTACGGGCTGGATGATATTAACGCCCACTTTTTTCCTATCTTCTTTGCCTGCAGAGACCACGGCATGCGAACCGTCGGTCATCAGCATGGCGCTTATGTAAAGCGTCATGCCGGCTACATTATGAACGGAATCAATCCGGGCGATTTTGAATGGTATGATCGCGTCATTGTGTGGGGAAATTACTGGAAGGAAAAAATTCTGAGGGATGCTCCCGCTCATCCAGGAGATCGTTTTGTGGTGGGATCGAATAAATTCAGCAATCGCCACATCTCTCCGCTTCCACCGCACCAACCTCCGAAGTCCATCTTGGTTCCCTATGAGTTTCTTGCAAATACCGCGCTAATCGGACGGTATATCTGCGCCTTTCAAAAAATCGGATATCGCGTTTTCTTTAAACCCCGAGCTGACGAACCTCTGGAAGATCAATTAGCCGCTTATTGCCTACCCACTGAAAATTGCGCCGCACTTGAAATTATGACGACAATCGATGCTGCCTCAATGGCTCAGATTGATGTCATTGCAGGAAGCATGACGACGCTTATCTATGAACTTCTTCCTTATGGAAAAATTATTTGGTACCTGGAAACGGAATATCGACATTTGGAGGATTTGGTAGAAGAAGGATTGGCACATTCTATTTCCCTTGAGGAAATAAATTCCATCGCAGTAGAAAAGTTCATACCTACTGGAATCATAGCTGAGGAATTCTTTGCCTCACACACTTTGGAAGCGACATTACATGCTTATGTGGTTTCGCGTAATTGACCATGTTCCATGATTTCTACGTTTATATCATCCCCCGTGGCCCGCTTAGATCAAACAGGCAATCGCTGGTTTAACTTTTTAATTCAATACTTCGATATAAAAATTTATAACTTCAATGAATATAGTAGCCCATATTAAAATACCCTCTGAAATCCCAATCTCACCTCATGAAGGGCAAAAGAAATATCCTCTTACTTTCATAAAAGTAACAAGGCATTGCACTATACTTCATCTATTCTCGTCGACCTTGTAGTGCGATATATTACCTCTTAATTGTTATGTTGAATTCTATAATTCAGAAATTTTACGGGGGTTTTCATTTATTCAAATTTCAGAATAAGTGGGAGCTCATATTACGACGCCTGTTTTCAAGAGTAAGTCCTATTGTAATTTATAATTACAACGGCGTTGAATATTTGGAAAACAGGAATGCCGGCGATGCAAATAGCATTGATCCCAGTTTATTTGGGACTATGTACCAAAATTATATTAAGAAAATGCAATTACCCCCATCGATTTCCGTTTTGGATTTAGGGGCAAACTGTGGAGGATTCTCCTTAATGCTGCTCACTATGGGATACACTCTAGACAAGCTGCTTGCGGTAGAGATGAATCCCAGAACGTTTAGCCGCTTACAGTTTAACTTATATCATAACATATCTCCTTTACCGACGGCGATTAACTGCGCGATCACGGGAAAAGAACAAATCTGCCAAATAGATGATATAAGTGGCGATACAGGGCAGTCCATATTCGAAAATACTACTGACACCTTGATATCGGTGCCAGGCACGACTAT
This sequence comes from Chthoniobacterales bacterium, assembly GCA_039918055.1. GTDB lineage: Bacteria > Verrucomicrobiota > Verrucomicrobiia > Chthoniobacterales > JBDTJR01 > JBDTJR01. Next base: position 1,416 of record JBDSIH010000326.1, on the reverse strand, counting down.
CGATGCTATTATTTCCCATCACTTCCCTGATAGTCGCATTAATTTATGCAAGATCGATATTGAAGGCGCTGAATATGACGTAGTTGAAAAGATGAACTACAAGTTACTTACTAAGTGTGATTATATCATCATTGAAATTCATAAAAATTCTAAATATGGAATTTCTTATATTAAAGACGCCTTAATATCATTGGGGTTCATCGAACAATTTATCGATGCTCAAACGCATTCAGATGTTTTTTGTTTCGAAAATACTTTTAAGACTAATAGCTAATTATTTTTCCCAAATAATACTTTCCATTCTTTTATAATGGTCAAATTTATTAAATTTTTGGTCGTTAAAGTTTTGACCTTATGCTTCTCATTGCCGCCCAAAGAGGCGGCCTTTCTTTTACCCGCCTATACGGGATTAGGAAATTTTATCATGATGACTCCGCTGATAAAAAAAATGAGGGCGCTTTATCCCTCAGCTTCCATTTATATTCTATGCGGGAACCAATTTGGAACGGATTCTGTTTTTCAATCCGGAGACGGAATTATAACGGAAGTTTTCCGCTTAGATGAAAAATCCTCCTTTTTAAAGCAAGTTAGCTTTTTCCTGAAATTGAGAAGCCTGCGTATTTCCACAGCATTTGTCCCTTTTGACGCTTCCCCCGGTTTTTTTCGCTGGGGGATAATTCTTTCAGGAATACCGCAGCGCATCGGTCATACTCTTGATATACTGCAGACGGAAATGGGGTGGACAAAGGACGCCTTAACAGACCCTGTACCGCTAAGACTGAATACGCATGAATCGGATCTTCATTTTGATTTGTTGGAGCGTCTTGAACCGAATTTCACACGGAACTATGATACCTATATATCCTGTGCGAAGGATGAGGCTCTTCATAAATTCGGCTTAGCCAATACGGACTATATTGTCATTCAACTCTCTGCCGCAAATGCACAGCGCACTCCTAAAACCTGGGAGCTCGATAAATTTGCAAAACTCATCTCGCTTTTACTTGAGCAGGGCCTAACCATTGTGCTTCCCGGCGATTTCAATGAATCGGCGTTAATTACCGAATTTGCTCAACCGTTTGAAAAGAATGTTATCAATCTCGCGGGAAAGACCAGCATATTAGAGATTTCGTGTATTATCAAAAATGCGCGCCTGCTTATTTGCCACGACAGTGGTTTAATGCATATAGGAAATGCACATCACACACCCCTTCTTGCACTATATGGACCCACTGATTGGGTGTTTACAGCGCCTAAAGCTTCGACAAGCCATATATTTCGACATGATCTTCCCTGCCAACCGTGCATGAAAAATTTTGCAAAAACAGAACCCGAGGCTTTAAGGGATTGCTCTATTAATATTCAATGCATGAAGGATATTTCTGTTGAGGAAGTACATGCAGCTTGTATGGAAAT
>JBDSIH010000325.1:0-8219 GCA_039918055.1 Chthoniobacterales bacterium | reverse complement strand
TGTCAGGTGGCATTTGGTCTCGTCGGCGGCTATGTCGTCTTTAAGTCGGAGAAAGTGGAAACCATGCAGACTTGGCCACTGGCTGCCAAACTCGGCGTGGAAGCTCCTCAGCGGAAGGAGGACGAATGATGATTCGCCTTTCCTGCCTCACGACTCTCGCGCTTGCCGCAGTCCTGCTCAGCGGCTGCGAGCCGCCCGGAAAACCTCAGGCTTACGAGAAAACCGAAAGCCCGTCTAAGCTCCAAAATCCCACCATGCTGTATGCGCAGAACTGTATTGCCTGCCATAGCAATGGAACGGACAAAAAAATTCTGGCGGGTTCGCTGCCGATGAATGATCCGCTTTATTTCTCCTTTATCCCGCAGGCGAAGCTGCGCGAAATTATTGCGAAGGGAATTCCCGGCACCAGCATGCCTGCGTTTGCCCAAAGCTCGGGAGGAATGCTCACCGATCTGCAAATCGATATCCTTGTCGCGCGCCTCACCTCTCAGGTAGCCGGAAATCCCGCTCCCCTGCCTCCCTATACCGCTGCCTTGGGTGATCCTGTTCGTGGGGCGGTGGCTTATGGTGTCTATTGCGCGAGCTGTCACGGCTCCAATGGAGAAGGCGGACCCAAGAGCGGATCGGTTGTTGATCCCGCTTATGTCGGGCTGGTCAGCAATCAATACCTGAGAACCGTTGTCGTGGTCGGGCGTCCCGATCTCGGAATGCCAAACTGGAAAAATTACGTTGCCGGAAAAACTATGTCTGATCAGGAAATTTCGGATGTGGTGGCGTGGCTCGCATCGCATCGCATTCCAGCCGGAGCTCCCGCAATGCCCACTTCTCAATTACCAACATCAGGAGTAAAAACCCCATGAGTGATACACCCCAGCAAGAGCAACAGCCGGTAGTCTGCTGTGGAGGCGGTGCGCCACCGCCGGCATCATCCCGCCGCGATTTTCTACTGCTCTTGGGTTTGGGAATGAATGGCCTGGCCGCGCTGCTCGTCAGCATTCCTATCATAGGTTACATTTTCACGAGTTTTGTTCAGAAGATGCCACTGAAGTGGATCAACCTGGGCAAGATTACCGACTTCCCGGATGGCACTACGCGCCTCGCGACTTACACCAACCCCTACCGCCGCCCATGGGATGGCGAAACTGCGGAAATTCCCTGCTGGGTGCGCCATGAAACTGAAAATAAGTTTCAGATTTTCGCAATTAACTGCACGCACCTCGGTTGTCCGGTGCGGTGGTTTGAGGAATCGAACCTGTTCATGTGCCCGTGCCATGGCGGCGCGTTTTATCAGGATGGTTCGCATGCGGCAGGTCCTCCGCCGCGAGGGCTGTATCAATATAAATACAAAGTGGAAAATGGAAACCTTTGGGTCGAGGGCGGGGTAATTCCCTCACTCGCCAATGCCGTATGAAGCAGCAGATCATAGCACAACTTCAGAAGATCGCGGTGTGGGTCGATGATCGACTCCACGTGACCAAGCTGTTCGAATCGACGGCCGGCCATCATGTTCCCAAAAGCTCGGGAAGCTGGTTCTACGTTTTCGGCAGCGGCACGCTGCTGTGCTTTGTTCTCCAGATCGTAACCGGATCTCTTCTTGCCTTCGTGTATGTCCCCTCCGCCTCGGAAGCATACAGCACGCTGGAGTACATGACCTTTGTTCAAAAGATGGGCTGGTACCTGCGCGGCATGCACAATGCGGGATCGCTTTTCATGGTGACGATCATGATCCTGCACATGACGCAGGTTTTTCTTTTCGGCGCGTATAAATACCCGCGCGAATTGACGTGGGTCTCCGGCTGCGTACTGCTTTATCTCACGCTCGGCATGGCCTTCACGGGTGAAGTGCTGCGCTTCGATCAGGATGCATACTGGGGGCTGGGGATCGGCGTCGCGCTTGTCGGCCGTGTTCCGCTAATTGGAGAAAACCTTATTCACCTCATGCTTGGTGGTCCCATTATCGCCGGCGAAACGCTTTCACGCTTCTTCTCCCTGCACGTCTTTATTATTCCCGGCCTGCTCATTGCCACGATCAGCATGCACCTGCGCCTTGTGCTGGCAAAGGGCATCAATGAATTCCCACGCCCCGGTCATCTCGTAAAACGCGAAACCTATGATCAGGAATATGCCGAGATCATCAAGAAGGAGGGTGTGCCGTTTTTTCCCAAAGCAATCAGCAAGGATCTCATTTTTTCAGCCATCGTTATTTTTGGAATACTATTATACGCCTTCGTCCTCGGTCCGCAGATTCCCAATGGCTCGCCGAATCCCACGGAGATCGATACCGTTCCCCGCCCCGATCTTCCCTTCATGTGGATCTTCGCGGTGGCAGCGCTGCTTCCTCCGTATCTTGAAACCGTCATCCTGCTCGTCTCGCCGATTTTCATTACGATCCTGCTTTTCCTTCTGCCGTTTATTTCCGGTACAGGAGAGAAAAGCGCAACGCGTCGCCCTGCCGCCGTCATTATTGTTCTGCTCACGTATATCGCGCTCGGTGTGCTGACGTATCTTGGAATTGCCTCGCCTTGGTCGCCCGAAATGCGCGCATGGACATCCGATACCACGAAAGCAAAATATATCGAAGGCCGCTCTCCGCTGGAACTTCAGGGCGCGGTCATTCTGCAATACAAACAGTGCCGGAACTGTCATGCCATTGATGGTGTTGGCGGGCATCGCGGACCGGATCTTGCAGACGTGGGCACGCGGTTGACGAGCGACCAGCTTATCCGTCAGGTCGTCCAGGGCGGCGGCAATATGCCTGCTTACGGACACAATATTACACCCGATCAGGTCACCGCTGTCGTTACCTACATGGCGTCGCTAAGCCCCAATGCCGACCAGACTGCAAAGAATTCCACCTTCCCCGCAAAACCTCCGTCTGAAAAGCCTCCCGCTTCACCTAAAGCTGCGAAATCACCCTAGCACGGTATGAACTCCGTCGCAGAGGCAGCGCTTGGCTCATGGACTTTCCAGCCGTGGCCTGCATTTGGTCTTCTTGTAGCGGCAATTCTTTACCTGCGCGGATGGAGACGGCTGCGGCTTTTGCTTCCGCAACGGTTCACGACTCTTCGCGCCGTTTCATTCCTGCTCAGCCTTGTTTTAATCTATACCGCTATGGCATCGCCGCTCGATGCCTTTGCCAATCTGCTCCTGCAGGTTCACATGATTCAGCATTTGCTCTTCATGATGATCATTCCGCCACTGCTGTGGATGGGAATTCCCTTCCTTCCGATGCTGTGCGGACTTCCGCGCAGCTTCGTCCGCGAGGCCGTAGGTCCGCTACTCATCTGGCCCCCCATAAAAAAACTGGGCCATACGCTTACCCATCCCATCACATGCTGGACTTATTTCGTGCTGATGAATGTTTTTTGGCATCTTCCTTCGCTTTACGAGCTCGCCCTTCATTCAACCGCATGGCACCAGGTTGAGCACCTTTGCTTTCTATCATCCGCGCTTTTGTTCTGGTGGCCCATTATCCAGCCCTGGCCGAGCCGTCCGATCTGGCCGCGCTGGACGATGATTCCATACCTCCTTCTCGCCGATATTCAAAATACTGCACTGGGCGCATTCCTTTCCTTCTGCGATCACGTACTCTACCCCACGTATGAAGCCGCACCGCGCCTTTGGGGAAGCACGGCAATTCAGGATCAGGCCGCTGCGGGCGCAATCATGTGGGTACCAGGTTCCCTGGCGTTTCTCATTCCCATTGGAATTGTCGCCATGCAGGTTAACGCAAACAAACGCGGCGTGCGCCCCTCGGAATTCTTTGCAGCCAAAACGCAGTCAAAACCGCAACCCCCCGCTACTTCAGACGACATTCTGAATGATCTCGTGCGGAAAAATGAATCGTTTGATCTGTTAAAATTTCCGCTGCTCAACAGCCTTATACGTTCCAACCTTTTCCGACGCACCCTGCAAACAGTTCTTCTTCTACTCGCCATCCTCATCGTTGCCGATGGATTCTTCGGCCCGAAAGTGGCTCCCCTGAATCTTGCGGGGGTGCTCCCATGGACACACTGGCGCGGCATTTCCGTCATCGCGCTGCTCGCCGTTGGAAATCTCTTCTGTATGGCCTGTCCTTTCACTTTCGCCCGGGATCTCGCGCGGAAAATTCTTCCCGCAAATCGAACCTGGCCGCGCGCGTTGCGTTCCAAGTGGTTTGCCGCTGTATTGATTGCGCTCTACCTGTGGACTTACGAGGTCTTCGGCTTATGGAACAGCCCCTGGCTTACGGCGTGGATCATCATCGGCTATTTCACCGTCGCCATTTTGATTGATGGATTTTTCAAAGGCGCGAGCTTCTGCAAATACGTCTGTCCGATCGGGCAGTTTAATTTCGTCCAGTCGCTTATTTCTCCCTTTGAAGTAAAAGTGCGCTCACTGGATACCTGCGCTACCTGCAAGACGCATGACTGCATTCAGGGAAATGCTGTGCAGCGCGGTTGCGAACTGAAGCTTTATCAACCGCGCAAATCCGGAAATATGGACTGCACATTTTGTCTCGATTGCATCAAGGCATGTCCGCATGACAACATCGGCATTATCGCCGGCGCGCCTGCACGGGATCTTTTTGAGGAACACCGCCGATCCTCAGTGGGACGCTATGCAAACCGGGTGGATCTCGCCTGCCTTGCCGCGCTTCTGGTTTTTGGCGCATTTGCAAATGCCGCCGGCATGGTTGCCGCCGTGGTGGAATGGCAAACGCGCATTCAGGAAAAATTCGGTTTATCGCATACTTCGATGGTGACGCTTTTTCTTCTCGCCACGCTTCTGGTTATTCCGGCTGCACTGCTTTCCGTAAGCACCGTTATCAGTCGTATTGCCACATTGCCCAATACGGATAGAAAAGCGCTTTTTTCTGACTTCGTAATGGGCCTGATTCCGCTGGGTGCCACGATGTGGACCGCGCATTTTCTCTTCCACCTCGCCACCGGATTCGTGACTCCGCTTGCGGTTTTTCAGCGTATTGCCACAGACCTGTTTGGCATTAGCATAGCCATCGGACAGACAGGCATGGGCAATTTCCCCGCACTTCCCGCTGCTGAAATCCTTCTGCTGGATTTTGGATTATTGCTCTCCCTCTATGTCCTGTGGCGCACTGCACGCAGGTATGCCGCCTCGTCACAGAAACAAATCCTGATCTGTACTCCATGGGCTATTCTCGCCATTGCGCTTTTTTTGGTCGGTGTCTGGATTGTTTTTCAACCCATGGAAATGCGTGGAATGCTGATGTAAGATGAAACGCCTGCTTCTTATTTTAAGCCTTGGGCTTTGTGGACATGCATTCGCCGATGGGGGCATTGTTCAGCTGCAACGTGATATTCCGCCCTATCGGCTCACGTTATTTTCTGAACCTTCTCCCCTGCGTGCAGGCCCTGCCGATCTCAGCGTCCTGGTGCAAAAAAATGGAGACCCTGTCCTTAATGCGGAAGTTACGCTTCATCTCACGCCCGAAGAAAGTGCGGCGAACCGTCCACCCGACTGGAAGCCGGCTTGTTGCGCCATGGGTGAAGCCTGCGAAGAAATTACGCTTCCTGCGATTCAGGGCAGCGGACCCAATAAGCTCCTGTATTCCGCACTGGCTACGCTTCCTTATTCGGGAAACTGGAAGGTAATAGTCACCGCCAGGGAAAATGGAAATCCTGTCTCCATGAATGGACGTATCCTTGTGCAAAAGCCCGCCGCTTCGTGGATCATCTACCTTCCGTATTTGCTACTTCCTATCGCCATTGCTGTATTTTTCGTTCTTGTACAACTGGCGAAAAAGAAAACAGTGCATTAACGCGCGCCAAAAATCGCTGTGCCCACGCGTACGAGTGTTGCACCCTCTTCGATGGCTACTTCGTAATCGCCGCTCATTCCCATCGACAACTCCGGTAATGGTAAACGAAATTCCTCCTGCAATTGATCCCGCAATTCACGCAGCTGAGTGAAGTAAGGCCGTGCTTTTTCTGCGTCATCGGAAAGGGGAGCCATGGTCATCAGTCCGTGAATCTCGATGCGTTGAAACGCGAGCAGAGCTTCCATTCGCTCGCGAAGCTGATCCGGCTTAAATCCAAACTTGCTCCCCTCCCCCGAAACATTCACTTCGAGCAGCACGCGTGGAAACCGCCCCAGCTCTTCCGCGATACGATTTATATCTTCAGCGATCTCGTAATTGTCGACCCCGTGAATGAGGTCAAAATACGGAAGCGCCTTCCGCACTTTGTTTTTCTGAAGATGCCCGATGAAATGCCACTGAAGATTCGAAGGCAGCTGAGCGATTTTTACCACGGCTTCCTGCACCCGGCTCTCCCCAAAAAGAATATGCCCTTCCTCGATCACCTCCCGGACTTTTTCTGCCGGATAGGTCTTCGATACGGCGATAAGCCGCACATCCTCCGGCTTCCGCCGTGCTTTGGCCGTGGCCCGGGCTATTTTCAACCGTATATTTTCAAGATTATGGACGATTTCGGTCATTAGAGACGTTGTCAATTTGGATACAATTTATTAGTTTTTCTTATAAAGGGATGCAAATTCAGATGTTTAAGATATTCGCCGATCTGGCGGATACGCAAAGCTTTTCAAAAGCGGCTGAAACCAATGGCATCACCCAGAGCGCTGTCAGCCAGCAAATCCGTGCGGTCGAAAAGAATTTCCAGATTACACTTATCGAACGCGGGCGCCGTGATTTTGCTCTCACCAATGAGGGACGTGCATTTCTCGAAGCCAGCCGCGAAATTCTGGAAATCTATGAGAGCCTGGGAAATCGCCTCCAGAAAATGCGCGATGTGGTTGCCGGGGATCTGCGTATTTCCACAGTTTACAGCATCGGCCTGCATGAACTTCCCCCCTACCTGAAACAATTTCGCCGCACCTACCCCGAAGTGGAAGTCAAAGTGGAATACCGCCGCTCCGCGCAGGTTTATAATGCCGTGCTGGAAGGATCGGCGGATGTCGGCCTGGTAGCCTATCCCTCTCCGCGCCGCGGGCTGGATGTCTTAACATTCTGGAAAGACAAACTGGTCGTCATCTGTGCGCCGAGCCACCGCTTCGCGCACCGTCGCCGCCTGAAACTACGCGATCTGGATGGAGAAAAATTTATCGCCTTCGAACCGGACCTCCCCACGCGAAAGGAAATTGACCGCCGCTTCAAAGACGAGGGCGTCAAAGTCCGCCATGCTCTGGAGTTTGATAATATTGAAACGGTGAAGCGTTCGGTGGAAATCGAAAATGGAATATCGATTGTTCCCGAAACGGCTGTGCAGGCGGAAATCCGCAGCGGAAGTCTGATCGCAGTCGAAATTGATGCGGAAAATATGTGGCGTCCACTCGGGGCTCTCATTAAAAAGCGTCTTTCCGGTTCTCACGCCCGGAAAAAATTTCTCGATATGCTTGAAAAAACAAACATGGGCGCAGTGGACTCCCAAAGCTTCCCTCGTAAAAATTCATGAAAGAAGAAATCCCGGCTATTGGTATTATTGGCGGAAGCGGTCTCTACGAACTGGAGGGAATCTGCAATGTGGAAGAAAAGAAAATCCACACGCCCTTTGGCGACCCTTCGGATGCTATCATCTGTGGCGACTTTGAAAATCGCCGCGTCTGTTTTCTGGCGCGCCACGGACGGGGGCACCGCATCGCTCCTCACGAGATCAATCACCGTGCAAACATTTACGCGCTCCGCAGCCTGAACGTGCGCTGGATCGTCTGTGTTACCGCCGTAGGAAGTTTACAGGAACAATACGCACCGCAGGATATCGTGCTGCCCGACCAGTTCTTTGATCGCACCAGCCGGCGTAGCGAACATACGTTTTTTGGAGGCGGCATTGTCGCGCATGTCGGCTTTGCCGATCCAATCAGCGCTTCCCTGCGTAATTTGCTCGCCGATTCTTCGCGGGAGTTGGGATTCAATGTCCACAATGGCGGAACTTATGTGAATATGGACGGCCCTGCCTTTTCAACCCGTGCGGAATCTGAAACAAATCGCAAGCTCGGCTTCGATGTCATTGGCATGACGAATGTCGCGGAAGCAAAGCTGGCCCGGGAGGCGGAAATCGCACTCGCGACGATGGCGATGATCACCGATTACGACTGCTGGAAGGTGGAAGAGGAGCCTGTATCCGCCAAAGCCATCATTGCTCACCTCCACGCCAATGCCGCCGCCGCAAAGCAGGTGCTGGCAAAGGTCATTCCTCTTATTCCCACCAAAGCGGATTGGCCTGAACACCATGCCCTCAATACCG
>JBDSIH010000324.1:0-5150 GCA_039918055.1 Chthoniobacterales bacterium | reverse complement strand
ACCATCGATATCGGCACCCGTGCCACGGCAATCCTTGTGCCTTTTGGTCTTGGCACTGCCTGGAGTAATACGACGCAGTACAGCCCTGCCGGAAAACATATCATCGGTGAGGCGGCTACCCGCCTTGGTGTAAATATGGTCGCGTATGTCCTCGGAATTACCGAATACAGCAAATTTCTGGCCCAGGAATTCCCCAAATATGGCAGCACAAGCCGCGCCGGAGACGTTTTCCGCTGTGCGATCGTCCGCTACAGCGGAAGCTGGGATGTCAATCCAGGGCTGCAAAACAGTCTGCTCCTGGGTTTAAACGACAACACCCACATCAATGTGGACTATGCCCCCTATACGGTATCTCTGGATGACCCGTCCCTGGGTAATTACCCCCTTATTTTCATGACGGGGCACTATGATTTCAAGCTTACCGACAGGGAGCGCGATGGCCTGGCAAAGTATCTCCAAAGAGGGGGACTCCTTGTGGCAAGCGCAGCCGGGGGCTTATCACCCTTTGATATTGCTTTTCACCGGGAACTTAAGGAGATTTTCCCGAAGAATGACTTGGTTAAGTTACCCCCTACGCATCCTCTCTTCACGGGTGGCTGGAACCCGGTGGAACGGGTCAATTACACAGAAAGAGCCCTTCGGGACGATCCCAAGCTGGACCGGCCGGAGTTTTACGGGCTTTTCATCAATGACCGGCTGGCGGTACTCTACACCTCGTATGATCTCAATAGCGGAATCAATCGTGAATCCAATCCCTACATTAAGGGAGTCGATTCCACCGACGCCCTGCGTCTTGCAATCAACATTATAACTTACGCATTGAGTCATTAAGCGCTTAGACTTATTAACTGGCGTCTTTTCCCCTCTTGCTTTCCCCATTTTACCGACGATTCTTAACTTTTATACCGGCAGAAACAAAAGATCACCATGAGCGATAATATCCAAGAAAACATCCAGACCCTCCACTCCTACCGCAATAAAATGCTGAGTGAGCTGGCAAAAGTCGTCGTCGGCCAGCATGACGTACTCGAGCAGCTTCTCATCACGGTCTTTGCCGGCGGCCACAATCTTCTGGAGGGAGTTCCCGGTCTCGCAAAGACACTCATGATTAACAGCCTTGGCAAAGTGCTGTCCCTGAATTTCAAACGTATTCAGTTTACGCCCGATCTGATGCCTTCGGACATTGTCGGCACAAACGTCATCGAGGAAGACCACGAGACCGGCAAACGCGTGACGCGTTTCGTTCCCGGCCCGATCTTCACGAATATCGTTCTCGCGGATGAAATTAACCGTACTCCTCCCAAAACCCAGGCAGCGCTGCTCCAGGCCATGCAGGAAAAGGAAGTGACCTCCGGCGGACAGACCTACGCGCTCGAGCCGCCATTCTTCGTGCTCGCGACGCAGAACCCGATCGATCAGGAAGGAACCTACACCCTGCCCGAAGCGCAAAAGGATCGTTTCCTCATGAATACGCTCATCGCCTATCCAAAGGCGCAGGAAGAAGAAGACATTGTCTTTAAGACTACCTCCAATGAAGTTTTCGATATCCAGGAAGTCTGCGATGCGCCAACGCTCCTGTTCTTCCAAAGTCTCGTGCGCAGCATTCCTGTCTCACGCCACATCGCCGGTTACGCCGTCGATCTCGTGCGTGCAACGCGCCCCCTGGAAAAAGGGGTGCCTGAATTTATCAAGGAGCAGGTCGGCTGGGGCGCAGGCCCCCGGGCAAGTCAGGCGCTGATCCTTTGCGCAAAATGCCATGCCGCACTTTCCGGACGCATCAATGTTTCGTGTGATGATATTCGCTACGTTGCGCTTCCCGTGTTGCGCCATCGTATTGCGGCCAGCTTTACGGCGGAAGCCGAAGGCATCACCACTGATGCGATTGTTCAGCGTCTCCTTAAAGAAGTGCCTGAACGTTCCGCCTCCTAGTCTCCAACTTCACCCGCACACCCGAAGATGGCGTCGAAATCCTGGTCGGAAAAACTGTCAACCCGCATGCGCGGGTTAGCAGCGCGTTTCCAGAAAGGCGTTCTCGAGCGCGGCAATCCGAAGGTGGTCGAGATCATGAAGGCGGGCGGCTCCAACCGTTACCTCGATCCGAATACACTGCACCAGTTCGGGCTTTCTCCGCTGATTGCAAAACTGGTCGTCGAAGGTTTCATCAGTGGTTTGCATAAAAGTCCTTTTCACGGTTTCTCCGTGGAGTTTGCCGATCACCGCGAATATGTGCCGGGGGATGACCTCAAGTATCTTGACTGGCAGGTGTATGCCCGCACGGATCGCTATTATATTAAGCGCTACGAGGAAGAGACCAATCTTCGCTGCTATCTCATGCTGGATCACTCGGCATCGATGGCCTTTGGCACCGGCACGATGACGAAATGGGATTACTCCTGCTTTCTCGTGACCTGCCTCGCTTATCTTATCATCAAACAGCAGGATGCCGCGGGCCTTGTGCTCTTCGGGTCCAAGCCGGGCTTCGTGCTCCCGCCGCGCTGCCGCACTTCGCATCTTCGCCAGATGATGCAGGTCATGATTCGCAACCCTCCCTCCGGCGAGACACACGTCGCGGCAAGTCTTCGCGCCATCGTGCGCAATGTAAAACGTCGCGGGCTCGTCGTGCTTGTCAGCGATCTTATCGACGATCCGCAGGAAACCATGAAAGCCATCCGCCTCATCCGCAGCCATGGGCATGACGTCATTGTTTTTCACATTCAGGATTCCGCCGAACTGGATTTCCCGTTCGATGGGCCCACCGTTTTCCGCGACATGGAAACCAACGAGGAGATGGAGATCGATCCTGCCACCGTCCGCGCCGGCTACATGAAACATCTTGAAGAAACCCAGGCGTTCTATCGCAAGGGACTTGTCGAAGCCGGTATTGATTACGAACCACTCAATACCAATCAACCTTACGACAAGGCTCTTTTTGCCTACCTGAACCGTCGCGCCAAATCCGGGGCTAATGTCTTTCACCTTGCGCCGCCCCTCCTTGTAAAATGTTTGCCTTCCTTGCACCACTGGCCCTGATCGGATCGCTGCTTCTCGCGATCCCGGTTCTCGTGCACATTTTTAAACCGCGCAAGGTGCGCCAGACCGCTTTCAGTAGTCTGCGCTGGCTGAAAGTTTCTCAGCAGCGTCTCTCCCGCCGTATGCAGTGGCATCAGATTCTTCTTTTTATTCTGCGCGCGCTCTTCGTTCTGTTTCTCGTGCTTGCGCTTGCAAAGCCTGTTCTTTTCCTCAAGGGCAAAAACACTTTCGCACAGCGCTTCGTCATTCTCGATGTAAGCCGCAGCATGAGCTATACGACGCCGGATCGCCCTACTCCGTTCGAGCAGGGAAAAGAAATCGCGCAAAACCTCCTTACGCAGGGACTCGCGGGCGATAGCACATCCGTTTTGCTCACCGGAAATACGACCACGACATTTGGCCCGCCGAGCCAGAGCCCGGATGCATATCTTTCCAAACTTAGTGCGGCCAAGCCGACGCTGACAGATACCGACCTCAGCTCAGCGCTTCAGGTCATAAAGCCGATTCTTCTGGATAAGCAGGCAAATACCAGCGCGGACCTTTATTTCATTACCGATAATCACCAGCAAAGCTGGTCGCAGGGCGGCATCTCCACTTTCCTGGATCATCTTAAAGTTCCCGTACGTGTTCACCTCATCCATGTAGGTGTTGCCGCACCGCAGAATGCATGGATCGCCGATGCGCGCCTTATTGAAACTTCAAATCCTGTCCGCCGGGTTATCCGTGTGCAGGTAAGCTGCGTGGGAGATGAAGATCAGCAGCGCAGTATCCGCATCACGCATCTTCCCGGACTTCCCAATCTGAGCGCAAAAGTAAAACTTAATCCCGGCCGGATGGTGCAAACGGATATTGAAATTCCTTCAAACTACGACCTGAAGGGCAAGGTCGCACAGATCGAACTCGATCCCAAAGACTCGCTCTCAAGCGATGATCAGTTCTGGCTTAATCTTGATGCGCGCGGTCTTACCCGGGTGCTGGTGATCGAGCCTCAATCCACGCAGATCGCATCTCTTCAGCCCGGGCTGCATTTGCGCATGGCACTGGAAGCCCTCGGTGCTTCCGGAAATGGAAGCCTGCAGATTACCCAGAAGACACAGGATACCGTCACAGGGCAGGACATTACCCCTGCGGATATTATCTTCATGGTAAATGTGCCAAAGCTTTCCGACAACACGCTGTTGCAAATCGAAAACCGCGTGCGTGCCGGTGGGGGGCTAGTCATTTTCCTGGGCCCTTCCGTAGAGCTTCCTTTTTATAATACCAAACTTTTCAACCCTTCCAAACCGGCAGAGGGCCTTTCCCCTGCGCCGCTCAGGACGCTGGTGAATACGGAGAAAAAAGGCGGCGAACTCGCCAACCTTACCCGCATTCAGTGGAATCACCCTTTGCTGTCGCCGCTTTACGATCCGACCTATAACGATCTCTCACAAACCCGTATCAGCAATTATTACAGCCTCGGTGAAATGCCCGCAGGCAGTGCCGCAGAGATTCTTGCATGGGTCGAGCTTGACCCGCTCATTCTGGAGCGCGGCTACGGTCTTGGAAAAGTCATTCTTCTGAACACCACTGCCAATGATCAGTGGAGTGATCTTCCGCGGCGTAAAAGTTACGTGCCTCTGCTGGACCGCATGATCAACCGCCTGGCGGGCAGCACGACGCGCCGGATTTTCCAGGTCGGCGATGTCATTGCGCTGCCGATCACCCTTTCCAATAAGGATGCCAAGGTCAGCGTGACCACACCGAGCGGAAAAGTAATTACGCCTACGCTGCATACGATCAACTCGCAGACCATCATGCGTCTGGATGCCGTGGATGAAATCGGCGTGTATGTGGCACAGGAAACGGGCGCGGCCGCAACTTCTGCCATCACGTTTGTCGTTCAGCCGGGTCTTGGAGACAGTGCGTTGACTCCTATTGATCCCGCCACGCTCAAATCATGGTGGACGGGCGCAAACTTTGAATTCATCCGCGCGGATCCAAACTCAAAAACCGCCGCGATCACCACCGGGCGTCTTCTGTTGTGGCCCTGGTTCCTCGGGCTGGCGTGTCTCATGCTTCTGGCGGAAATGTTTTTTGTGCATTGGCTCTGCCCGCGCGTAAATCCCAAAGTAATTACCTCT
>JBDSIH010000323.1:0-1715 GCA_039918055.1 Chthoniobacterales bacterium | reverse complement strand
ATCGATCCACTGCGCGAAATCGCAAAGCAACCGCGTGTTGCCGCCATCGGGGAGATCGGGCTGGATTATCATCATCTGCCGAGTGTGGACATGGAGCATCCCTTTCAGGATATTTATCGAATGGAGGTCGCACAGGATCCGAATGCGCTTACCGGAGAGCTTGCGGATCAAGCCTATAAAAATGGGCAGAAGATTGCATTTGAAATGCAGCTCGATCTCGCCGTGGAGCTTGGGCTGAATGTCGTAATCCACCAGCGGGATGCGTGGGAAGATACGCTGGAAATTTTAAGCAATTACACCGGCAAGTTTCGTGCGGTTTTTCACTGCTTCGGTGGCACACAGGAACAGGCGTCAGAAATTCTTGAAATGGGGCATCTCGTTTCCTTCACCGGAATTGTAACTTTTAAGAATGCACAGCAGGTACGGGATACGGCGCTTACTATTCCTTCCGGTCGTTTCATGGTGGAAACTGACTGCCCCTACCTTGCACCGATGCCTTATCGCGGAAAGCGTTGCGAACCGGCTTATACGCGTCTGGTGGCGGAGAAGCTGGCTGAAGTGCGGAAAGAGGATTTTGATTCTATTTGCAATAATACGACGCAAACTGCCGAAGATTTTTTCCGCTTAAACGGTTAAATCCGGTAAAAACTTGCGAAGCAGCCGCAAAAAATGACAGGCTCTGTGCAACTCCAACCCCCTCGACAAAATCTATGGATACTATTCTAGGAATCGATATTGGCGGCACCGGCATCAAGGGAGCCCCCGTAAACGTAAAAACAGGAAAGCTGACGGCTGAAAGATTCAGAATTCCGACCCCGCACCCCGCACTGCCAAATTCTGTCGGCGATGTGGTAAAACAGATTGCGGATAACTTTTCCTATAAAGGTCCGGTCGGCGTGACTTTTCCTGCTGTGGTTAAGCAGGGTGTTATTTTCACCGCTGCGAATGTGGATGAATCCTGGATCGGCACGAATGCTGCCGACCTTTTCAGCGGAAAACTTGGTGGCTCTGTCACCGTAGTCAATGATGCGGATGCCGCAGGCGTGGCGGAAGTTCATTACGGTGCCGGCAAGGGACGTAAGGGCGTAATCATCATGATCACGCTGGGGACAGGTATTGGCAGCGCCATTTTTCTCGATGGAAATCTCCTCCCGAATACGGAATTCGGCCATCTGAAAATTCGTGGAAAAGACGCTGAAAAACGGGCGTCCGATTTTGTGCGTGAACATAAAAAACTCAGCTGGAAAAAATGGTCC
The DNA here is from genome assembly GCA_039918055.1 of Chthoniobacterales bacterium. Lineage (GTDB taxonomy): Bacteria > Verrucomicrobiota > Verrucomicrobiia > Chthoniobacterales > JBDTJR01 > JBDTJR01. The sequence continues at coordinate 459 of JBDSIH010000323.1, read as the reverse complement.
AAGCGCGTGAGTGAGTACATTCTGGAGTTAGAGAAACTCTTCTCGCCCGATCTTATTATTATCGGCGGGGGCGTCAGCAAGCAGGCGGATAAATTCCTTCCCCATCTTAAGACGCGCACGGAAATCGTTATCGTGCCAGCACAGATGCGTAACGAAGCGGGAATTATCGGGGCAGCTATGCTTGCTTCAAAATTGCCGTCCCGCGTATCGACCAAGTCCGCAAAAGCCTGAGCAATGCCGTCATTTGACATCGTTTCCGAAGTCGACATGCAGGAGGTCGACAACGCCATTAATCAGGCGAAAAAAGAAGTGACGACGCGCTTTGATTTTAAGGGAAGCGCCGCCACCATTGAACTTGAAAAAGAGGAAGCCATTCTCCTGAGCGCAGGAAATGCCGCATGGCTTAATGGCCTGCGGGAAATTGTGATCGGGCGTCTCTCGCGCCGGGGTGTGGATCTG
>JBDSIH010000322.1:0-5691 GCA_039918055.1 Chthoniobacterales bacterium | reverse complement strand
ATTTAAAAAGAACGTCTGTTAGCCCATGGCGGCAATATTGATCTTAGACTGCGCCAGAGTGCTGAGTTTTTTATCCGTTGCAGCCTCTTCATTCAGGGTAGTCTGAAGTAGTTTTGCACCGATTTTATCTCCAAGCGCTTCTGCAAAGGCGCGTGCGCTGCCGTAGCCGGCCATTTCATAATGTTCCACGCGTTGTGCGGCGGCAATTAACCCTGCATCGCGTACGACGTCTTCGCCGTCCTCTTCAATCATCTCCGCGCCTTCTTTCAGGACGCCTTCCATCCCTTTACACTTTGGGCCGCGAGTGCTTTCACCAAGACTGGAAAGTATTTTCTCCAGTCGTGTGATGTGCGTTTGTGTTTGTGTAAGATGCTCTTTAAAGCCCGCTGCGAGTTTTGAATTCGTTGCGGCCTTTGCCATTTTAGGAAGCGCTTTGATAATCTGCTTCTCTGCGCTGTAGAGATCTTTGAGTTCGGCGATGTAGAGGTCTTTGAGGGTTTCGAGTTTCATTTGTTTGTTTTATTGGGTTGAGTTTAATCGCGACGACGTAATGCGAGAAGCAGGAGCGCACCGATTAGCACGGCGAATCCCACGGCTTTGTAGGGATTATCATGAACAAAACTGTCGGCGATGCGCAGACCGTCCGAGGTTTTATCCCGAAGATCATTATAAATTTGTTTTCCATTATCGAGTGCTGACTCCATCCGTTCCCGGGCTTCTTTAATTTTGCCATCAGCCATATCGGCAGTCGCTGCCAAAAGAGTGCGGGCATCATTGGTGAGGGAATCTACGTATTGATCGGTGTTTTTTTTAGTGGTCATATAATTTTTATTTTTGAAGGTGCAGCTGTCAGCGCTTTAAGGCGTCCGTCGCCTTTTTATGAAGATCGGCGTATACTCCCTTGCTGCTGTCCAGTGCGCTTACGAGGTGCTTGCGCGCCTGTTTGATTTTGGAATCTGCCGTTTCATCGGTAGCTGTCAGGAATAAACTGGCTGCTTCCGCAAGCGCATTAATACAATGCTCAGCGTTATTTTTCTTTTTCTTCATTCAGCTACTCTTATGTGTTTCGCTTGTGATAGGCAGATTTTTATCCAGCTTAACGAGAATATCCTTCACATCACTACTTGCGGTAGTCAGCAGGGTAACCAAACTTTCCGCTTCCGAAGCTTCCGGGGCATTCCTTTTGCTCAAGGCTGTAGCAAGTGCATGCGCAGTTAATAGAGTGCCAATCAGATGTTGGCCAAGATTTGCCTGTAAAGCGGCGGCAAGTTCCTGGCGGCATTTTCTGGATTCCACCAGAATTGAATACTGTTTAGAGGCGACCTTCACATCTCTTAATACGCATGTCGCTGTATGGTTGCGTGGACTTCATTCCACCCCTATGCAGGAATCATATATTCCCTGATGTCAGGGCAGCTAAACTATCTGCTTGCCCTCTTAATGGACAGGCCTTCAAATATCTCCGTGCCTAAAGAATGGAATCTCCCACAGAACTCCGCTTCGGACGATGCCTTATCCGAGAGGGTATTTCTGGCAAAACGTCTTCACGATGGTATCTGCCAGCACCTTACCGGAACTATTCTCGTGGCGAAGACACTTTCCAATCATCTAGAAGCGCGGATGGCTCCCGAAGCCGAGCAGGCTCGCGAAGTCGTGACGCTTTTAAGCGACGCGAGTAAGGAAATTCGCGATCTCATGCGCGATCTCGGGGGAGGGTAAAAATCCGCCGATCACCACGCGTAAGTTCCCGTGCCATTTACATCTTTAATAAAATGACTGCCGAGGGCGGTAAACTTTGCCGATTCGTTTTTTGAACGAAAGGTTACCAGAATATAAAAGGTAAGATTTGTTTTAGCCGACTGGTCGAGCAATCCAAGCTTCTGTAATCCTTCTTTTGGAAAATCCACAAGTCCGTACGAGGGTTGTGGCGTGGCAGTATCTTTTACCATAAGACGGTATTGGCTGTCTGAAACCCCTTTCGATTCCAGTACCTTTGGCGTAATCTCGAGGCGCACTACCTTGCCCTTAAGTACGAATTTATTTCTTTCCAGTTCCTCGAAGTTATAAATTTTTTCCCCATCAGGAACCGGCAAGGAGGAAGCACTTTCCGCTTTTGTATTCTCCGTAGAGACGAGAATCATGCAGTTGTAGGTGATGCTTACTTTCAGCTTTTCCTCGCCGGAATACATCAGGCCCGCATAGCCGATAAGCAGCGCGTGATTATCCGGATCATTGCCGTAGCGATTAAAAATAAATTGGGGATAGAAAAAGTTTGTGGAACGCTCGCGGTGAATTTCATAGATAAGATGTTCCCCGTTTTCCGTGGCCTCGCGTTTTATTATTTCCGTAACAAGCCCTCCCTGTGCCTTATCCTTGCTGACGGAATGGCTGATAAGCGGCGCATCTACAAAGCTGATCAGGCTATCCAGCTCCTTGAGTTTTTCCGGTTTGATTGGTGTGCCTGTTTCCGCCCAGTCATCGGATTGCAGCCAGGGATTTCCCTTTTTGCGCGCATAGGTGGGTCCGTCTTTCATCTTGAATTGTTCCAGTTCGGGATAGCGGTCATAGCTAAAGCTGGTTGCCTTCTTTTGATCCAGCGGTGCGATCTCTACCAGGGCGATCAGATGGTTTTTCGCAATAACCGCTCGCGTATATTCCAGATTTTCCGAAAACGATTTTTCATCCGAGGCCGCAAGATGCAGAATGCTGGCCAGAAGTAAGCCCAGCCCGGGAAGTAGAATATTCTTATGACGGATACACATAATTATAAGGGTTGGGTATCCAAAATCTTTCTACGGAGAGGTTATTTCACAGGCCGCAGATGACGATCAAAGAATTTTTTAACATCCATTAAAGTTGATGGGTAGAGGCCAAATCCGTGGATGCGACCGGCGTAAATAATGAGTTGGGTATCTGCACCTGTTTTCCACATGGCGTGAGCAAGATTTTCGCTTTGCGATATCGGAACGATCATATCCTTGTCCCCATGAATAAGCATTACGGGCGGATTGTTTTTGCTCACATAGGTCATCGGACTGCCTTGCATGGCCAGCATCAGCCGCTGCGAAATCGGTGCGCCGAGCAGTTTGGAAATCACATTGCCGGGATCATTCCGTTTTTGCGGCGGAACGATGGAAATGAGATCCGTAACAGGGTATAAAGCACAGACAGCTTTAATGGCGGTTTTTGGCAGAGGTGAAGTATTCGCTAGTTTTTGATTTTGCGTGAAAGCAAGCAGGAGAGCGATATGTCCTCCGGCGGACGCGCCCGATACGCCAATACGGTTTGGATCCAGATGGAGGCTGGAGGCATTCTGAAGCAGCCAATGCGTGGCGTTGCGGGCATCCACAAGCTGTGCGGGATACCTGGCTTCTCTGCTGAGGCGATAGTCTACACTCGTAATAGCGTAGCCATAATTGGTCAGATTGCGCAAAACCAGATCCCAGTGTTTATTCCCTATGATCCATGCTCCGCCGTGAAAACAAATAATTAGAGGATAGCCCTGGGGCGGAGCGGGAGTTTTGGGATAATAAATATCCAACCGTTGATCCCGGCCGCCGTTATTTGCGTAAACGAGATCCGTTGTCTTACTGCCAACTCTGTATGGGGCAGGATAGGCAGAGGAGAAGACCATGAAAAACAGGAAGAGGAAGAAGAGATTTTTCATGAAGAGACACAATTATTCTGCCTTCAGCTTATCCAGTGGAGGAAGATTACGAAGTTGCGGAACGAAACCCGCAATGAGCATTACAACGAGAATCGTGCCGACACCACCCCATAATACCGCTGCCACCGGACCGATGACGGCAGCCATGAGTCCTGCGCGCAGGGTGCCGATTTCATTCGAAGAGCCGATAAAGATTTGATTTACCGAAGTCACCCGTCCGCGCAGGTGATCGGGAGTAAGGAGCTGAACGAGAGATTGGCGCACGACGACGCTGACGTTGTCAAAGACACCCGTGAAGATCAGGGCGAGGAAGGAAAGCCAGAACCAGGTGGAGATTCCGAATATGAAAATCGAGGCGCCGAAGCCACATACAGCCCAAAGCATCATAATTCCAGGCCTCTTCATCGGGCGTCTATGAGCCGTCCAGAGCGCCATGGTGAATGCACCAATGCTCGGCGCCGCGCGCAGCCAGCCGAGGCCGATCGGACCTACGTGCAGGATGCGGTCGGCGTAAATCGGCAATAGTGCCACCGCGCCTCCAAGCAATACGGCGAAAAGATCGAGACTGCTCGCAGCGAGGATTACCTTTTTGTTCAATATAAATTTTGCTCCGGCAAGCATATCGCCGAGTGACCGATTGCCCTGAGCAGGTACAGGCGTATTGAGATACCGCACGCGTGAAATCAAAATGACCAGCGTGATTCCGCACAGGGCGTCCAGAAGATAGACCGCAGGAAAGCCAAGCCAGACGATAAGAAACCCTCCGATAGCGGGGCCTGCCATCGTCGCTATTTCAAAGGTGCTGGAATTCCACGTCACGGCACTACTTAGTAACCTGGGAGGGATCAACAGGGGGATAATGGCGGACCGCGCGGGGGATCCCAGAATGCGCAATACCGACATGCCGAAGAGAAGCAGATAAATAAGGGGCAGCGCGGGATGTGAGAAATCCACGACAGCCTCGTTATGCTCAAAGGCGATTGCCAGCGTGCGCAGACTGCCATTTATCATGTTGAGTGCGGGTAGAGCCGGAACATGCGTGTGGAAGTAGGCGATGCCTGCAAGCATCACGGAAAGAATGGCGACGGCGAGTGTAGTAAAGGATATCAGCTTTTTACGATCGCTACGATCGGCCAGCGTGCCCGCTGGAAGGGAGAGCAGGAGCAGCGGGACGACATTTACAAACCCCACCAGCCCCAACGCCGTGGCGGAATGTGTCCATTTATAAATCTGCCAGGAAATGGCGACCGTGCCCATCTGCCGTCCGATCGATGCGCAAAATGTGCCGATGAGATATCGGCGGTATCCTATTTGCCGGAGAGCTGCATAGGGATCGTGCGATGGAGTGGCGGAGGAGGACATCGAAGAATCCAAAAATCGCAAACGCTTATCGGCTTGACCAGTGAATTGAATGCGACGGGATATCTTATAATACTTTTATCATTTATCCCTTTCGCAAGTGGCGGGATTGAGTAAATTCATACGTTTAGCACTTTCATGACGTCCAAACGCACGCAGATTGGGATTATTTTTCTGACCATCTTTATCGACATGGTGGGCTTTGGAATTGTGATTCCGATCCTGCCGCGTTACGCCGAGCATTATGGAGCGACGACCATGCAGATTGGCTGGCTGGCGGGGATTTTTTCGTTAATGCAGTTTATTTTTGCTCCGGTATGGGGAAAAGTCTCCGACCGTATCGGAAGAAAACCGCTGCTGTTTATCAGCACGCTGGGCACGGCGGCGGGATTTTACATCATGGGGTCGGCGAGCACGCTGGCATTTCTTTTTGCAGGACGCATCGTGGATGGAATCTCTGGCGGGAATATTGGTGTGGCGCAGGCCTATATCGCGGATATTACCGAACCTGCCGAACGTTCGAAAGCAATGGGGCTGATCGGCGCGGCATTTGGGCTGGGATTTATTTTCGGCCCTGCGCTCGGCGGATGGGTGGCCAGCCACTATGGGTTTGGCGCTCCGATGTATGTGGCGGCGGCGATGGCATTGATTAATGCGGTGCTGAT
>JBDSIH010000321.1:0-4238 GCA_039918055.1 Chthoniobacterales bacterium | reverse complement strand
GAATGGAAAAAATACAAATGCAAAGACTCCGGCCTCAGCGGCATGAAATTGATATCCACATTGCGAAGAAGGATGCCCTTGGTCATTCTCCTCTTTTCTACCCAGGTTCGTGGTTCGATCGGAATATATTTTGCCGCGGCCGCAAGCATCTTTCCTCCCCAGAAAAGCTTTTCCCGAGGCACTTCGTAAACATAGACGCCCTGCGCGTCATAATCCTCATGCAGCGTTAATGCTGCGGTAAAGCGACGCCCCTTTAATACTTTGCGATGCGCAAATGTCTGCCCCACCCGGTCATCATGGTAAGTGCGGTTCAAATCAAGCCCCGCCGCATTGACACGGCTATTATTCACCAGTCCCCACGGATTCAGGCACGGAAAAATAACAAGGTTCAATTCCTTCGCCAGCTCCGGATTTCGGATCACCCATTCGAGCGCTGCGACAGGCGGGGCAGCCTCATCGCCATGAATTCCGGCGGATAGAAACAGCGAAGGAGTGCTTTCCTTTTTCTTTCTGCTTTCAAGAAAATAGAGGGGATAGCCGTCCGCCTCTCCGTATTTTTCCATGCGGAGTCCCGCTGCGCGATAAGCCTTGCGCCAGCCCGCGATAAGGCGGCTGTAATTATGCGCCCACGGGTAGCGGGTTTGCAGGTGCGCCATATTGGTTAATCGACGAGCCTGCGCGTGATATCGCCATAGGCATCAATGCGCCGATCCCGCAGGAAGGGCCAGTGCGTGCGCTGGGTATCCACGCTGTCGAGATCTACTTCCACCACGAGAACTTCCTCCTGATCCACTGTAGCCTTTGCGATAATTTCACCTGATGGGTCCGCCACAAAACTCTGCCCCCAGAATTCAATGCCCTCGCCGCCGTCCGGCGCTTCATGCCCGGTACGGTTTGGAACAACGACGTAGCAGCCATTTGCCACCGCATGTCCGCGCTGAATGGTTTCCCATGCGCTGTGCTGGCGTTTTCCGTGTTTCTCCTTTTCGGAGGGATGCCAGCCGATAGCGGTCGGGTAAAAAAGAATCTGTGCGCCACGCATGGCGGTCAGCCGTGCCGCTTCGGGGTACCATTGATCCCAACAGATGCAAACGCCGATGCGGCCAAACTTCGTATCCCACGCCAGGAAGCCGAGGTCGCCAGGCGTGAAATAAAACTTCTCATAATAGAGAGGATCATCAGGAATATGCATTTTGCGGTATTTACCAAGATACTTCCCATCCGCATCAATGATCGCCGCCGTATTATGATAAACGCCCGGCGCGCGCTTCTCGAAAAGGGATGCGATGATGACGACGCCCAACTCCGCTGCCACTTTCTGAAAATGCTCGGTCGTCGGCCCGGGAATCGATTCCCCCAATTCAAAGTATTTGTGATCCTCGATCTGACAAAAATACTGGGAGGTAAAAAGCTCCTGCAGGCAAACGATGTTTGCCCCTTTTGCCGCCGCCTCGCGGATTCCTTTTTCGGCACGGGCAATATTGGGCTGGGACTTCACGTCACAGCGCGTCTGCACCAGTCCGATTTTCACCTTATTATTCGCCATGAGTGATAGGTAAGCCGAAATTTAACGGTTGAAAATGCCCGTTTTCAAAAATTTATGTCCGATTGGTTTGACATGAACGCGATTAGTGACGACGAATTTTGCATCTATGGCAAATGAATCCATCCAAGACATCCCTATCGTGATCCACACCAATAAGGGCGACATCAAAGCAACTCTCTTCGCATCCAAGGTGCCGCTCACCATCGCGAACTTCCTGAATCTCACGAAAAACAACTTCTACGCAGGCACGACCTTTCACCGCGTGATCCCAAATTTCATGGTTCAGGGCGGCGACCCGACAGGCACAGGCCGTGGCGGTCCGGGCTACCGTTTTGAAGATGAGTTTCACCCGACGCTCAAGCACACAAAGCCCGGCATCCTCTCCATGGCAAATGCCGGACCAGGAACCAATGGCAGCCAGTTCTTCATTACCCACGTGCCGACAGATTGGCTTGATAACAAGCACAGCGTCTTTGGCGAAGTCACCGAAGGTCAGGACATCGTGAACGCCATCGCACAGGGCGACAAGATTGAGTCCATCGAAGTCATCGGTTCCACAGATGCTTTATTCGCAGCGAATGCGGACCGGATCGCAAAGTGGAATACCGAGCTTAAAAAGTAAGGTTAAGACTCCTACATGACCACCCGCGAGCGCTATCAGAAGTACGTGATGCCCACGTATGGCCGCTTCGACCTTACCGTCGAACGCGGGAGCGGGTGTTATGTCTGGGATGATAAAGGAAGGCAGTATCTGGACTTCGGTGCGGGAATCGCGGTTTGCTCGCTGGGGCATGCGCATCCCGCCATTACGAAGGCTATTACCGAACAAGCCCAAAAGCTCGTTCATGCCTCGAACCTTTATTATACGGAGCCGCAGGGGCTCCTCGCCGAGCAGCTCGTAAAGCGGGCCGGAGCGGGCAAGATTTTCTTCTGTAACAGCGGCGCGGAAGCCAACGAGGGCCTCTTCAAGCTGGCGCGGAAATTCGGAAATCCGACCGGGCGGTTTGAGATCATCACCGCCAAAAACTCTTTTCACGGACGGACACTGGCCGGCATTGCCGCCACGGGTCAGGATAAAGTGAAGAAAGGTTTTGAACCGGCTGTTGAAGGATTTATCCATGCGGAATTCAATGATCTTGCCTCGGTAGAAAAGGCGATCACGCCAAAAACTGCGGCCATTCTCGTAGAGCCGATCCAGGGGGAAAGCGGAATCCATATTACAAAGGCTGCTTTTCTTCAGGGTCTGCGGCAGCTTTGTGATAAGCACGACCTGCTACTCCTGATGGATGAAATCCAATGCGGCCTCGGTCGCACCGGAGACTGGTGCGGCTGGAAGAGCGTCGCCGGTGAAACCGCGCAACCCGATGGCGTAAGCTGGGCAAAGGGAATCGCCAATGGTTTCCCGCTCGGCGCATTCTGGGCCCGGGATAAAAAATTAAGCGATGGAAGCTCGCTCTCCGATCTTCTCGGACCCGGCACGCATGGCACAACCTATGGCGGAAATCCCGTCGCATGTGCAGCAGGGCTCGCGGTTCTCGAAACCATCGAAAAAGAAAATCTTCTCCAGAATACACTTGAGATGGGCGCTTACCTGCGGGAAGAAATCCGCGAAATACATTCCCCGCTCATTAAAGAAGTAAGGGCGATAGGGCTCATGATTGGGGTGGAATTAAACGCTGATCTCCGGACGCGGTTTGGTATTGGACCCGGGGAAGCAAAGACAGGAGCCGTAGCGTTGGTTCAGGCACTTATTGAGGAGGGCCTCATCGTTGTTCCTGCCGGCGAATCGACCATTCGGCTTCTGCCACCCTTGAATGTCGGGCGGGAAGCGGCTAATGAAGCGGTATCGATTCTTCGGGCGACTCTTGAAAAGCTCGCCGCTTAATCCCCCTAATGCCATGAAAAATCTTCTCTCCATAGAATCACTTTCCCCTGAGGAAATTTTAAAGATTGTGGATCTCTCCGCAGAGATGAAAGCCGACCGGGGCCATCATAAGGAACACCCGCTTCGCCACCAGTGCTGGGCTTTGATTTTCGCAAAATCCTCCACGCGCACCCGCGTCAGCTTTGAAGTGGGAGTTCGCGAACTCGGTGGCGATGTCATGTTTCTATCCGCCAACGATATTCAGCTCGGTCGCGGCGAACCGGTGGAAGATACCGCCCGTGTCATGGGTCGGATGCTTCACGGTGCGATCATCCGCACTTTTGCCCAGAGCGATGTGGAAATCTTTGCGACCGCCAGCGGTCTTCCCACCATTAATGCCCTGACGGACGAGGAACACCCCTGTCAGATTCTGGCCGACCTTTTTACGATCAGGGAGAAGCGGGGCACGCTGGACGGCCTGAAACTTGCGTTCATTGGAGATGGCGACTGCAATATGGCACGCTCCTGGATCTGGGCTGCCGCAAAGCTGGGCTTTGAGCTGCGCATCGCCGCCCCGGAAAAATTTCAGCCTCCCGCTGAACTTGTTAAGCGGGCCAATGGCAATATCCTGGTCACCTCCGATGTTTCCGAAGCCGCGAAGGGTGCCAGCGTTCTCTATACCGATGTCTGGATCAGCATGGGCAAGGAAGAGGAAAGCGCCTTCCGGATATCGGAATTTCAGGGCTACCAGATTAATAGCGATCTTGAAAAACTGGCCCCCAATTCGCTTGTAATGCACTGCCTGCCGGCCTACCGAGGCAAGGAGAT
>JBDSIH010000320.1:0-3042 GCA_039918055.1 Chthoniobacterales bacterium | reverse complement strand
CCGGAATACGGGCGAAATTACGGAGCTTGCCGGTTGCGATCTGCTCACCATCGGGCCAGAATGGCTCAAGGAGCTTCAGAACTCCAAGGCTACGATTAAGCGCAAGCTTGATCCCAAGAACGCCAAGACCATGAAGATCGAAAAAATCAAGGTGGATGAGAAAGCGTTCCGCTGGATGCTCAATGAAGAAGCCATGGCCACGGTGAAGCTCTCGGAAGGTATCCGGAAGTTTGCCGCAGACATCGTCAAACTTGAGCAATTGATTGCAAAAGCCCTGTAATCCACCTAAGCAAGTTTTATGCGTTTCTTCACTTCGATCGGTTGTGCGCTTGTTGCGCTGTGTGTTCTTGGAGTAACTCCGCTCAAGGCTCAATCTCTGAGTCCTTCGAATATTGGATCGCTCGTCAAATTTCTCAGTAATGAGAAAGTGCGCACGACGCTTAACCTGACCTCCTCACAGCGTCGTCAGCTTGATTCCCAGTATTCGACGCTGCAGAGACAGGTCCGCACGCTGGTATTCACCACGCCATCCAATCCAACGGCCCGCGCCGCATCGGAAGTTAAGCTCAAGAGCATCATGAAAAGCTCCAACAGCGAAGCTTACAGCGTGCTTACCAAACAGCAGCAGGCAGGTCTTCAGAAAATCGAAGTGAAACACCTGGGCGGCACCTTGTTGCTTTCCGATTCCATTCAGAAAAAACTTGGTGTTACTCCTGCACAGAAAGCGCAAATTGCTTCCATCCATGCCGTCACCAAGACGCAGAATAAGAATATCCATCAGCTCTACCAGCAGGGTAAAATTTCCTTCCGCGAGAAAATCGCGCGTTTCCGCACGACCCGTGTCAACGAAGCGCCAAAACTCCTGAATGTTTTGACACCCGCTCAGCGTGCGGCATTCACGAAACTCGGCAGCTAACGCGCTTTTTAAGAAAAATTGAAAAAAGGCGGCCCTCTGTGGAGGGTCGCCTTTTTCTTTGTAAATCCAAAAGGCCGAAGCTTGCACCTCGGCCTTTTAGAGTATAAAAACGCTTTTAAACAGGTGTATCTGCCTTGCAGATAGGGAGCCAATTTGCGTTATCTAACTTTGTCTTGATTCCAATGAAAAATGTATCCCCTCATACAAATGGTGCAAGTGGAAAAATTCACGATCTCAATCTCGCTTTCGATGTAGGCCATAGCTCCATTGGATGGAGTGTCCTGAAGGCCGATGGCAACGCGATTCCGGAATTTCTGGGTTGCGGAGCCGTTGTATTCCCGGCAGATGATTGTCTTGCCATTCAACGCCGGACATTTCGACGTCAGCGTCGGCATATTCGATCTACGCGCCAGAGAATTTCGCGGATCAAAACGCTTCTCAGGCATTTGGAGGTAATGCCAGTATCGGAGTTGGAAGAAGTTTCATCCTCGAGCCCATGGCTGCTTGCCGCACGGGTATTGGCAGGGGGGCATTTGCTGACCTGGTCTGAACTTTGGGATGTCTTGCGATGGTACGCGCATAATCGCGGGTATGATGGAAATAAGCGCTGGAGCGCAGATAATCATCCCGACGAAGACGAGGATACGGAGAAGGTTGAAAATGCGCGGGCTTTATTTACAAAATATGGGACGCATAGCATGGCGGAGACATTTTGCCGTGCATTGGGGCTTGATCCCCTGAAGGCAAAGTCTTCTTCAACCGTTCGATTTAAAGGATTGAATGCCGCTTTTCCGCGCGAGGATGTGGAAAGAGAGGTGCGGACGATACTCGATAAGCACTGTGAGCATTTGCCGAAAGTGGATGATGCTTTTATCCATGCCTTACTTGAGGATTCCCGAGCGATCAAATGCGAGGAAATCCGATTGCCATTACGCTACCAGGGCGGACTGCTCTTTGGGCAGCTTGTGCCGCGATTTGAAAACCGCATCATAGCCAAATGCCCCATTACTTTTGAGCGTATTTATCAGGCAGTAATTAACGATACCGCAGATGCCGAGCGTGCGAAAGAGGAAGCTGAAAAGCTGGCGAAAGTGCCGGCGAAGGAATGCATGGAGTTTTACCGCTTCCGGTGGGCCATGCAGCTTGCAAATGTGCAGATTGTAGAAGGCTCGACAACCCGCCCGCTGACGGAAAAGGAGCGGAAAGCGATAGACGTCGAAATGCGTGAAAAGGGCTTTTTTACCGTGGGCGAATTTAAGAAAGCAGTTCGTGCGGCAACGGGGGGATTGCCGGATAATCTTAACCAGATGATGCTTCATCCCGACGCTCATGAGGCTTTGATTCTTGATCCTGTAAAGAAGCTTTCGACCTCCGATGATATGTCAACGTTATTTGCGCTTCTTCCCCCGCGCCTGCAAAAGCGCGTTACGGGACAATGGAGACAGGGAAAATCCATTCGCCTAAGTACGCTTCGGGATTATTTGAGCGAGGTTGGGGAAGACACAAAAAAATTCGATGCCGAGCTGGATCGACTTTTGGATGGCAGTAATACACGCCGGAAAAAGAAAGCGGGAGAAACGACCCGGCAACAGCTTTTTGAGCGAGAGTATAAAGCGAAACCACTTTCCGGCCGTGCGCCCTATTCGCGCGAAGTGATGCGGGAGACAGATGCCTTTGTATTTGCCACTAACCGGCATCCCACGCAGGAGGGCGGACCACTTTTTCGCAGTGAAGCGATCCGGAGTATACAGCTTCAGCGGACGATTGACGATCAGACCAATAATCACCTTGTCCGGCATCGATTGTTGATCCTTTCGCGTCTGCATAAGGATTTATTAAAAGAGTTTGCCGAAGGTAATCCTGAACGTGTGGGACACATCACCATCGAAGTGAACCGGGATTTGCGCGATCTTTCTGGAAAAACGGCCAAGCAGGTTGCACAGGACCTGGGGCAGATGCTGGCGAACTTCAAGGGGGTCACAAAAAAGCTGGAAGAAGACTTTGAGGGAAAAAATATCTCCATCACCCCGGGGCTGATTCGTAAGGCTCGCATCGCAGAAGATCTAAAGTGGACATGTCCTTATACGGGGAAGCCTTATGACGCATTTGACCTGTTGAATCGGTCT
>JBDSIH010000319.1:0-3001 GCA_039918055.1 Chthoniobacterales bacterium | reverse complement strand
GCAGGCCTCCGAGCGCGGCCATGAACCCTCCAGCAATCAGTGCCACGCAAAAGAAAACATTGGTTCCAAGAAAGGTTCCGAGAAAAGTCTGGAAAAAATGTAACGATGCAGGATTTTTCGTGAGCGATGCGGCGGTATATGCCCCGATGGCCATAAACGCTGCGTGGCAAAGAGAGAATTGCCCCGTGTAGCCGATGATGAAGTTCAGGCTGACGGCGAGCGTAATATTGATGCCGACATAAATCAGAATGTGGACAAAAGACGGATCAAGCTCCGTTGAAAAATATGCCAGCACTCCCGCTCCCAGAAGGGCGGCGGCAAGCACACATTGAGCGCTGTATTTCCCAAACAAATTCACGCCGCCTTTTTTGGGTGACGAAGCCTGATATTGCAAGGCTTACAGGTCGGTCAATGTCAGGGTCGGCGCACGCTCGGGCCGCCACGGATTCGTTTCAAAACCACTTTTCTCGATCTGATCGGCCAGCGCGGCACATTTTTTGCAGAGAGCGGCTACATCCAGCCGAAGATGGCGGGAGCCGTAAGGGGAGAGATTTTCCACGGCGATCCGCAGTAACCGAACGGTAGGGTAAAGCCGTCGCCCATCCTTATGATGATGGGGGCGGTAATATTGCTTTTGAAGGTGAACGTAAGATCCCGCAACCTGAATCAGGCCTTTATAGTAGGCGTGATTTTCATCCCGTTTTTCCAGCCAGAGGTCTTCCAGGACGTCATGGGCTTCGTAGTAAAGCTTCCGGTTAAAGCAGTCAAAAAACCCCACATAACGAGCGTCAAAATCCTTCCCGCCCTCGATTCCGAGCGTCTTGACGAAAGTTTGCATGCGTTCGCTCTTTTTCATGTTTCCCAATCCCCGATACAGGTCTAGTATTTGAGGTTTGCTGAAACGTAACGCATGACAACCAATCAGGAAGAAAAATGACACTGGAGATGGTTGTTATTCTTGTACTGGGCTTATTTTTTGCCCTTGTATCCGCGCTGGTCTCTGCGGTGGAGACGGCGATTGCCATTCTGGAGGACGGCCAGCGGAAACGGCTTCTGGAGGGTTCGCCGCTTATCGCCCGCATCATGGAGGCGCAAAAGGACCACCCCCGGCGGCTGGAAAATGCACTGCTTCTTGCCAATACACTGGCGAATCTCCCCCTGATCATTCTCTGTCTGATGCTGCTGTCGCGCATGCCCACGGCTTTTACCGAGTGGGGTTCGGCTTTCATCGTATTCGGCGCGGTTATCTTTTTCTGTGAAATCGTTCCGAAGATGGCGGCGATGGCTTATCCGTACTGGATCGCCCGCTGCGCATTGCCTATGGCCGCATGGGTCAGCGCGACGCTCGCGCCTGTCTGCCTGAGTCTTCAGCGTTTTTGCGAACACCTTGTCGGACGCCTGATTCCCGTAAAGCCGTATCCCTCAAACGCGTTGACGGATGAGGAGCTTCGCACGCTGATCACACTAGCCCATGAGGAGGGCAATCTCCAGCTCGGCGAGAGCGAGATGATTCGCGATATCATGAAGCTCGCGCACGAAAACGTGAAGCATTGCATGACGCCGCGGGTGGATATCATTTCCATACCGGATGATCTCGCCAATGAAGAGGTCGCCGCACGGCTGCAGGCGCAGCGCTTCCGTCGCGTGCTCGTGCAGGGCGCTTCTCCCGACGATATCGTGGGTATTCTGGAAGTTCGTCGGTTTTTCCTGAATTCCGAGCGGCACTATATCGAGCTTGTTGATCCTCCGTCCTTCATTCCCGAGACGATGAATGCGCTGGAACTACTGCGCAGCTTTTTGAACCGCAAGCAGGCCATGGCAATTTTGGTGGACGAATACGGCGGCATCGAAGGCATCGTCACGCTTTCGGATCTCGTGGAGGAGATCATGTCCAACGCGCTGCCCACCGAGCAGAACGAACTCTATATCGAGCGTCTCGCTGATGGCCGCGTGCTTGTCAGCGGAAGTACGCGCCTGGATGATCTTGCGCCGATCCTTGGCTTCGAACTGCATGGCGAGGGCGTGGAGACTATTGGCGGTCTGGTCATGAGCCGTGTCGGACATTTGCCGCGCGAGGGAATGCGGGTGCCGCTCAACAACTGGGAAATCGTGGTGCGCCGTGCGACCCGTAAACGCATCAAAGAGCTGGTCCTCGAATACCGTGCGCCATCGCCATCAAAAAAACAGGAGGGGGAAAAATGAGTTGGATGGTCATCCTTTTCTGCCTCGCGGTTTCGTTTATTTTTTCCGGTATTGAGTCCGGCGTGCTTTCCATAAATCGCCTGCGCCTCCGGCACTATGCGCGGACGGGAGATCAGCCTGCGCAGCAGCTTGAGGAGATGCTCAAGCATCTCGAGCGCCTCATGATTACCGTGGTACTGGTAACGAGCACAGCAAACATCCTCGCCACTGCGCTCATCTTTCAGCAGTTTACAAAAATCTTTGGAGAAGTGGGCGGCGTTATCGGAGTTGTACTCTGCGCGCCAATCCTCATCGTGATCATGGAGTTTTTGCCGAAAGCGGTTTTCCGGCGGTTCCCGTATCGCGCGCTCGTGCAGCTCGCGAAATTACTCGGGTTTGTCCATCTCATCCTTCGCCCCTTTGTCGCGCTTGGAGTGTGGGTTTTGCAGGTTTTGACAAAGGGCAGGGGATTGAAATCTTCCCGCCAGAATGTGGGCTCGATCGAAAATCTCCGCCGACAGATCAATCAATCGCAGGTGCCCCTCAGCGCGACGGAAAAATACATGATCGACCATGTGCTGAAATTCCGGGACCTCTGCGTTTCAAACAGCATGATTCCCATGGAGCAGGTTGTGACGATTCCGCCTACCGCTTCGCTTCAGGATCTTCAGACTCTGGCAAAAAAGACGGATCTGGAGCGCTTTCCTGTGACGACGGCCAATGGCGATGTGCTCGGATTGGTTCAGCTAATGGATTTTCTCGGAAACGAAGAGGATCAGAGCCCATTGATCGGTCGCATGCGCCGTATCGTTTCCGTCGT
>JBDSIH010000318.1:0-6542 GCA_039918055.1 Chthoniobacterales bacterium | reverse complement strand
CGAACCCGAGTCGTGTTTTGTCATGGAATTAAACGGCGAGATCAAGGGCTACCTGCTCGGCTCCCGCAAACCATTCCGGCATCAATTCTACAGTTTCTTCCACAACATCCTGCTTTTTCTCAAAGGGGTGAAACGCTACCCCGGCTATTCAAAGACCTCGAAGGATTTTGTCGGCTGGGTGCTGCGCAACTCCTGGAAGGAAGTGCCCGCCTCGCCTCGCCGGTGCGCGCATTTTCATATTAATATTCTGCCCGAGGCACAGGGCGTTCCCACGACCTTTGTGATGCTGCAGGCGTATTTCAAGCATCTGAAAAAATACGGCGAAAAAACCGTGTATGCCCAGATGGTCACTTTCGAAAGCCGCCGTGGCGCGAAGGTGCTCGAACGTTTCGGCTTTAGCGTGATCAACCGCAGTGAGATCACGAAGTATCGCAAGATCCACCCCGAGCCAGTTTACCTCACCACGATCATTAAGGATCTGGAAAAACCGGAAAAATACACGCTTCCTTCGAATTACGACCGGGAATTTGCAGCGACCAGTTAACCCGACGCATTGCCAGAACGGGATTCATCTGTTACCGCTGGGCGCATGAAACGTGCGTTTAGCCTCGGAGTGTTGGTTTTAACGCTGAGTATTTTTGCGGGGTGCATTACCCCGCCGCTTCGCCCGCGTGTTACCACGACCCGTGCCGAATCCAAAAAAATCGATACCGGAAAATTTTGGTGGGGCATCTCTTCCAGCGCGTTTCAAAATGAAGATCGCGGCGAAGTGCCTGGATCGCCGAATTACTTCCAGACGGACTGGGACATGTTTGCCAAGGCCGGTCGCGTGCCGAAAAAAGAAGACCGTCCGTATAGCTGGTCGAATTTTGACAAGGACGTCGAAGCGCTCAAACGCATCGGCGTAAATCATTACCGCTTCGGCATCGAGTGGGCGCGCGTCGAGCCGCAAAAGGGACGCTACAATGAAGCCGCCATCCGCCGCTATGTGGACATGGCGCGCAAGCTGAAGGCGAACGGAATCGAGCCCGTCGTCACACTCTGGCATTTTACCTTCCCCGACTGGCTGATGACCCCGCACAAACCATCGCGCTCGCGCTGGCTGCACCCGGATTTTCAGGACGAATGGGCTGCTTACGTGGAGAAGATGACGAAGGCACTCTCGCCCTATGTGCGCGTCTATGTCCCTCAAAATGAACCGAACGGCGACTTGGCTCTCGGCTATATCAGCTCCGTATGGCCGCCAGGGGTATTGCTGAATATTGGCACGTATAAACGCGCGATGAACGAGAGCGTCACTTCCTTTCGCAAGGCGGCGGACATCATTCACAAAAACCGCAAAGATGCACTGGTCATGAGTGTGGAAGCGCTGCCTTACTGGCGCTGGACATTCTGGGACCCGACCTTCGCGTATTACGATTTCATGCTGCATGTAAATTTCGATCACCTCGATCGCACGGCAGATGTCTGTGATCTGATCGGGTTTAATTATTACTATACTGAATTTGCCGACTTCACGGTGCTGCTTGCGCTGAAAGCCCGGAAAGGGAAAAACTACAGCATCCTCGGCTGGGTCGTGCAGCCCGATTCACTCTATAAACAAATTCGCGCCGTTTATAATCGTTACCACAAGCCGATCGTGATCACCGAAAACGGGATCGCGACCACGAAGGATCTTAAGCGCGTGCGCTATCTCTTCAACCATATCAATGCGGTACACGAAGCCATCGCGGATGGCTGCGATGTGCGTGGATACTTTGTGTGGACGCTGGTTGACAATTACGAGTGGCATCATGGCTACAAGGCGCCATTCGGGCTGACGAAGTTCGACGAAAAGACGCGTAAGCTTCTGCTTCGGCCCTCGGCTCTGATGTATCACGGTCTTATAGATTCGTCCAAGGGGGCCGATTTGCTGGATAAAAACTCCATGCCGGACGGCCTGCCTAAAGGCTTCATGGAGCGGTAATATTCAGGTCGTATTTGCACAAAGGAATATCTCCTGCTAAAAAGGAAAACATGTCGCAGTCAGAAAAAGTAATCGCTTCCACGGCCTCCTATCCGCGTCCTAATGACGAAGAAGGGAGGATGCGTGCGCTGAAAGGACTACGCATTCTTGATACGCCTCCCGAGGAGCGCTTTGACCGCATTGTCCAGCTCGCCGCAAAACTTTTCGGCATGCCCATTGCCTATGTTGCGCTTCTTGATGGAGATCGGCAGTGGTTCAAATCCCGCGAAGGTATTTGCGAGACACAGACCGATCGCAGCATTTCCTTCTGCACCTACACCATTCTTCAGGATGAGCCGATGATCATTCTCGATACGCACAAAAATGAGCGGTTCAAAAGCAATCCCATGGTTACCGGCGATCCCTTTGCCCGTTTCTATGCCGGAGTGCCGATTGCCGTGGAGGATGGGCATAATGTCGGCACGCTGTGCCTGATGGATCATAAGCCAAGAGATTTTTCCGAACACGATACCCATGTGCTCAAAGAACTCGCAGCGCTCGTGAAGCAGCAGTTTGAATTAATCGATCTCGTCGAGTTGCAGGGTCGTCTCCTGGAAAGCCAGAAAGAGCTCGCCGAGGAAAAACGCAAATCCGACGCGCTCCTGCATAATATTCTCCCCGATCATGTCGTAGAGGAGCTTAAGGCAAACGGCGTGGTAGCTGCCTCTCAGCATGAAAACGTCTGCGTTGTATTTACGGATTTCTCTTCCTTCACCGCCAAAGCTGCCGACATGTCGCCGCACGAGCTCGTGCATGAACTGGATTTCTGTTTCAGTGAATTTGACCGCATCACGGAAAAGCACGGCGTCGATAAGCTGAAAACCATCGGCGATGGATACATGTGCATCTGCGGGCTCGAGGACGAATCCAACGCACACACATCCGTTCTGAAGGCCGCATTTGAGATGCGTGATTTTGTATTCGCGCGGCAAAAGCAAAAAGAGGCCGAAGGCATAAGCTACTGGAATGTCCGCATAGGAATTCATTCTGGCCCCATCGTCGCCGGTGTCGTCGGAAGTCGAAAATTCGCCTTCGATATCTGGGGGGATACTGTCAATATAGCATCCCGCATGGAAGCGGGCAGCGAGCCCGGAAAAATCAATGCAACCGGTGAATTTGTCGCTTTGCTCGGAGAGGATTACCAGATCACCCCGCGTGGAAAAATCGCCGTGAAAGGTCGCGGCGAAATCGCGCAGTTCTTTATCGAACCGAAGGCGTAATACAGCCTACTTTTCGTGTTGCTGATTCTTGAGTGCCGTAGCCTGCGGCGCTTTTTTACGGCGAATGATTTTCTGGAAAAACAGGCTGTTGGGAATCTGAAGTAAATCCCCGTCTTCCATAATCAAAGTCGTGAAAATGAAATTCAAATCATGCACACGACCCTTGACCGGATCGCCGGGAAATTCGATTTCATCCTCGATCTGAAAAGGCTGGAAAATAATCAGCAGCAGCGCGCAGGAAATATTCGTCAGTACGCTCCACATTGCCACAAAACCAAGCGCGACCATTGCGACAACCGTGCCGACCATCGTTAGCACCGGAATTCCAAAGTTGCTCAGGATCAGCGCAATGATGATCACATACCCTCCCCATCGGATGAAATAATTCAAAGGCCGCAGCATCAGTGGCGAAAGCTGCGTGCTCCGCGCAAACATACTCAGGCTGCGCAGGAAAAAAGTAATGAGCACCAGCCCGATCGCCAGAATGCCAACCGCCGCCATGGTTTGAATGACATGCTGATGCAGGGAAAGCGAAAGCCATAAGCTTTTAAGATGATCCATGAAAATGAATATTCATAAAATACCCGCCGTATTGCCAATCCTTTAAGCGAGATCAGTTTTTCACAGGCTCGGAAGCGCGGGCTTTTCGCATCTTTGAATATTCAATTTCCTGAATGGTAGCATCAATCCACCAGCGGTTCAGGTCATTTGCTGTTTCCCGGGCTTTCTGCAATACAGCCAATGCATTCTGCGGCTGACTGGCGAGAGCGGCGACGGCTTCTTCTCTTGAGGAGTAATCCTTGCCAAAGAGAAGCGCTGTGAGCCGGGTGATTTGTTTGGTGGAGTCGATTTTAATTTCAAACTTTTTTTCCGATGAGAGAGAGCTAGAGTGCGAGTTTTCATTATAGGCAAACACTTTGAGGGTATGACTGCCGTTCGATAAATAGTTCAGCGTAATATGATTTCCACGAGTTTGCTGCCAAAGCCCGGCATCAAGTTTCCAGTGATACAGGACCTTGGACCTGGAATTAAAATGGAATCGAATTTTTGCGGAATCCTGAAGAATCGATTCTATGGCAATACCGGTCTTAGGCATAGAGCTGGTGGGAATCATAAACTCCCGGCCTGTCGAGGCAGCAACCGAGAAAAAGGCATTATCATTCTGATCCACAAAGACTTTTTGTAGATAAGGATTCGAAGCAAAGGGGTTGGGCTCTCCATTTTCAAATATTTGGATGCATGCGCCGTCCACATATTTGAAAAGTTGGCGCTCCCACATAAACCAGTAATTATTCTGGTTATCGAGAACCACACTACTCGGGGAATTCGTTAGATCGTTTTTTGGCAATTTAGGACGCTTCTGGGGCGGACGCACGGAGACCGAAATCTGCACGCCATTATGCGTGCTTGTGTTGGCGGGAGTTCCATTGAAAGGATCCTGAGGAAATGGATTTTGCCATTTTGTTTCAGTCCATTTGTTTTCTCCGTCAAACTGCCAGGTCTTTCCCTCGATATTGACGCAGAGATGATCCGCTTCATCAAAAAATGGACGACCCAATGTATACTGTTTTCCAGCCAGAATATCCGCGCGTTTCCAGGAGCGCCATTTTTCTCCGTCGAAATAAGCGACCTCCCATCCTTTACGGAAAGCAATGCGTTTGCTGGTTTTGCTATATATGGGAAGGCCACCATAAGCCTGAGCATCGGAAAATTTTGGAGGATCATCTTTCAGTGCTTCGAAGCCAGCAAGTTCGGTGGGAAATATGTTCCATTTCTTCGTTGCGGAATCATAAAAAACTGCGATTGGCGGAACATGGCGAAACCAAATCCAAATTCTTCCTTTTGTATCCGGCGTGATTCTGTAGATCTGCGCATCATCTCCGATTACCGAAGGCAAGGCGTGTACGATCCAGCGCTTGCCAGTCCATTGCTTTAGAGATCGTTTTGGACCTTTGGAAAGAATCCATACGTTTCCCTTTAAGTCGGTTATCGCCGGGGTTTCTAATTCAAGCTCTGCAATATTTGTCACGGCAGGCATCGGGGGCAGAGAAATTTTGCCATGATAAAACGTGCGGCCGACGACCAAAAAGCTTCCATCCAAAAATTTGCAGATACTCTTCAATTGCTCAACAGGGCAACCCGTTCGCCAATCAAATTTTTTAGCTGATCCGGTGTGTGATACGAACCACGAGTATGGAATACTGGAAAGAATAAATCCATTGGGCATTTGATAGAGAACTTGATTGGGATAATTATCATTGATGGCATCGATGATCCGGGACCATTTGGCATCCCGTAATCGCCAGAGAGAGGCTTTGCCATTTTCCTTGGCGATGAGATAAAAATCTTCGCCGATTGCAAATAGGTGTCGCGCAGAGCCGAAGACCTTGGCGTTTGGTGTGCCTACGGGTTTTGCCTCCAGGGTGTGGATGTTTACTTCGTAAAGGTTGTCAGAACATATCCCCACCCACAGGTGATCGTCATCTTTACGGAGGATTGCAGAGATACATTTGCCCTTGGCAATGGGCAGATCAAGAGATTCGATCTTATCCCCGTCCGCCAATAGTATTCCCCGAAGGTAGGCCCAATTGGACCAATGTTCCGTGGCATAGAACCAAATGCGGCCAAGGCCATCTTCCACTCCGACAATGGAAGTCACCCCTTCTCTTTTTTGGTACCGGATATTTGTGAGTTGCTCCGTGGGAATTTTGTAAACAACGGAGGCTTTGCCATCGGGGCTCACGCGGACAATATCCAGATTCCCTCCGGTAATCCAAAGTTGGCGTCGGGAGTCTTCGAGCACACAGGGCGTTACTCCCGACGAAAAAGGCGGAGTGGGTAACAGGCCGAATAGTTTCGATTCCTTGCCATGGTGTCGCGATAGAGCAAGCTTATCATCGGGCAATTTCCAAAGGCAGATTACGTCTCCGATTGTGCTTCTTTTTAAAAGTATGGGATATGCACTGGCGTTTTGTGCAAAAGGCAAATGCGCAACCTGCCACGTCTTTCCATCGAAGGAGTACAGGGTATTGTTATCGGAAGTATCGTTTGCCCAGGCAATTCCGGCGTCGTCCTGCACGGCCTCGCTAAGCCGTCGTGGCGCATCGACCGCGCGTAACGGGGCAAAAGCCAGGAGACAAAATAAAATCGTCAGCCGCATTATACTTACCAGGAGTAGTGTACTTTATAGGTAACGACTTTTTCCTCGTCGGGCTTGAGCTGGATGCGGAATTCGATTTGTTGGGCGTTGAGTTTTACAAAGGCGTTAGTTTTTTCGACGAGTTCCCAGTTCGTCCAGCGATAGAGGTGCTCGACCA
>JBDSIH010000317.1:0-3544 GCA_039918055.1 Chthoniobacterales bacterium | reverse complement strand
GTCTGCGCCAGGTGATTAACGAAACAATAAACAGTATCAGAAATACGATAAACAGAACTTTCGCCATCCAGGCGGCCGCGCCAAGAATAGCAGTGAAACCCAAAGCCCCTGCGATGAGTGCAATAATTAAAAAGGTGATTGCCCAGCTTAACATAGTAACTCTAGATCGGTTTTGCCCCGATCATTGGATGGGTAATCTTATCTTGCTTGCAACCAGTGGCAAGGATTTCGCGGCTTCAAGAAGAAGCGCTTCCAGATCTTCGGGTAAAAAAGGCTTGGCGAGGTGTTGCTGAAAGCCTGCAGAATGGCTTTGTTTGCAATCTGCCTTACTACCAAGTCCGCTCATAGCGATCCCAAAAAGCCGCGGCTGAAGCTCTTTTGCTTTCTTCATAAGCTCCCAGCCATCTCCGTCTGGTAGATGAATATCGCTGATCAGTACATCCAAAGAGGAGTTGGATAGGATTTTTAACGCTGACGTCTTATCGCTGGCAATGTGTACTTCATGCCCCATGAGCTGAATATAATCCTTAATATAGCGAAGCGTATCCGGATGATTCTCAACAATTAGAATTTTTAATGCTGAAGGTATGTAAGACATGGAGATATTTTTTCCAAAAAAGGAAACTACCTACCCTCCGGTCTTACCCCAGCCCCTGCAGGTTGCCGAGAGAAATCTCTACAACCTGCAGAAGCAATCTGGGTTCGCTGCGCAGAGCGCGATTAATAGGTGGTTCGCTCTACGGTAGTCGTGGCCGCAGGCGCCGATGAACTACGGTGCACAGTAGTAGAGGTAGTCACTGCGGGATCAGCCTCACGGCGCACACTTACGCATCCGGACATTGTTCCTACCGAGACAAGCACACCGACAAGTAAAGACAGACGAATTGTTTTCATATTTTTATAGGTTTACACCCGTGGATCGCAAGTCGCAGCCCCTGCGGCTGCATGCAAAACCCTATAGCTCTCTTTTTTCAACCCCTATACCCGACAGCCTAAACGCTGAAATTATCAGGGCGGTGGACAGCCGCATCAGGGGGTTTCTCCTATGGCTCAGTCGTCAGGCCCACCGATATACGGAATATTTATTCGGGCTACAATGGCCAAAGATAAATCACCAACTATGAAAACACTACCTGATCACGAACAAGCAGCCTTCGAAGAAAAACTGGTGGCCGGACTCATGGCACAAAACCCCGATGCATTGGATCAGTTATATCACCGCTATGGTCCTCTCCTTAAATCCATAATCATGCAGGTTCTTCATGATGAGACAGATGTGGATGATGTGCTTCAGGATGTTTTAATGCAGGTCTGGCAGCGCCCACACAACTACTCCGCTGAAAAGGGAAAGCTCTCAAGCTGGCTCGCTACATTGGCCCGCCGCCGGGCTATTGATCGGGTTCGCCAGTTTAGCGCTTATCGCCGCGCCACAGATCGCTATGATATGGCGCTTAATCATGTTGGAAAAACGATCGATGAGCTCCACCCGGTAGAGCGCGATGCGCAACGTGATGATCTAAAGCAACTTCTGGAATCTCATCTGGAGGCCCTTCCCTCTGGACAGAGAGAAGCAGTCCGGTTGGCTTTCCTGGAAAGCAAGACCCAGAGAGAAATCTCCACCCTTACCGGCATTCCTCTTGGAACCATTAAAACCCGCATCGAGCTGGGAATTAAGAAACTTTCCTGCTCGTTGGCGGGTTCCAAAGCGGAAATTCTTTAAACTCCCGATCTTCACGAATCGCCTATCAGGTCGATCCCTGATAGGCAGAACCCTATTCTAAATTTATAGACCTATGAAAGCGGCTGTTTCCAAATCTGGCACGAGGAAGAAAATTACGCCTTCCATAAAGACTAAGAATACTTCGGTGTCCGGCCTCAATAGCTGGAACTTAAAGGATCTGAATCTTAACTCTATTTATCAGAATTTTTCCAACGGAGTGGACGTTTTCCGACCGTACCGTCGCATCATCGAATAAATATCCTTCACGGATAGATGATTCAACCTACATTTTTTCCTGAGCAACCCAGTCGATCGCAAAGCGAACGAGCTCGCCGGCATCTTTAAAGCCGAGCTTTTCCTTGATGTGCGCCCGGTGAGTTTCGATGGTTTTAACGCTGAGATGCAATTCCGCAGCGACTTCGCGCGTGCCAAACCCTCTGCCGAGTAACTCCAACACTTCAAGCTCGCGGTCGGAAAGTTTATCCACCGGCGAGCCCATGCCGCCCTCCAGGGAGTGCACGGCTTTAAAAATAAGTTGTTCGCTGAATTTATCGCTGACGTAGATTCCTCCCCCGAGGACACGGCGAATTGCATTCACGACCTGGTTAAGAGCCTCCGCCTTCATCACATACCCCAGGGCCCCGGCTTTCAATGCCCGCAATGCATAGAGCGACTCATCGTGCATTGAAAGAATGAGAATAGGTAGCTTGGGCTGCTCCGCCTTCATGAGCTTGATGAGCTCAATACCATTCGTACCAGGCAGCGAGATATCCAGCAAAGCCACATCAGGCTTCAACGTCCGCATGGCCTCAAGACCTGCAGGAGCCGAAGAGGCACCGCCGCATATCATCAGATCATTCTCAGCATTAATAAGCGTCTGAATACCATGTCGGAAAACCGGATGATCATCTACGATTAGAACCCTTTTCTTTTCTGCCGCAGCTTTTGGAGTAGACGAAGTATTCTTCACAATTAACAAGTTGAGACGGGTATACGATCAAGCCGCCTTCACAGGAATAAGGAATAGGGTTCAAAACACAAGCAGCAACATCCTTACCCCTGTGAGCAGCGGATCTCTATCGCGTCACAGTGGTAGTCGTAGTCGGCGTCGTACGCGTATGTTGAACCGTAGTGGTCGAGCTGCGTGGTTCACGGTCTACTGTTTTATAGCTGAAACAGCCGGACATGAATACTACTGCACTGATTGCCAGTGCTATAAGGGGTGTTGTTTTCATAAAATAAATTCCGTTAAAGGTTACTTGTTGTTTATTAAGCTATTTTACGTGCATCCGCGCAGTAAAAACAGAACGAGAAGTATAGGAATCGGCACTCCAATAAGCCATAAAAGCGCCCATCCTGCTGCTCCAGTTTCCTTTGCGGATTTAAGAAGTTTATTCATATAACCATATCGCGCGCCGCGAAAACTTTACGTGTCTGGAATGTAAAAAAAATCCTTTCCCCGTGGACCCCCGCCGAAGCGGGTATAAATCCGGCTATTTCGTCGCCGCAGAAGATTGCGCCTGCACGAGGGGCACAAGCCCTGCGAAATTCAACGTAAAGAGCACCCAGGATTTACAAAAAAGAGCAAATCCAATACCTCGATTTATTCCAAATATTCTCCCGGATCTGGACGAAACCCGTCCGATCCTGATTTTGTTCGCATCGTGCACCCACAGGACTAGTATTCTCTTGTTTCCTGACCCCATTTTCCCATGCCTTTGAAATCCACTATTGCAACGAAGATATTCGGTCTCGCCGTTATCCTCGTATTCCTGATGATTGTGTTGGCAGGTTTTCTGCTTTGGGAGGTTTCTCTTCTTAACC
>JBDSIH010000316.1:0-2821 GCA_039918055.1 Chthoniobacterales bacterium | reverse complement strand
TATCCAGCACGCGTTTTAAGACGGAAGCCGCGGGGCTGAGACCGAGCGCACCCGCAGAAACCAAAAGAATCAGTTTATCGGGGTTGAGTCCATACTCCTTACATACGGACTTTCTGTTAACAGGCTCTGAAAATGAGGAATCGACGGGAATTCCAGAAACGGATACGCGAGCTTTAGGAAGGCCTAGCCCGCCCATATGTTCGCGGTCTTCCTCCTGCGCCACAAAGTAGCGATTAAATGCCCGTGTAATCCACTCCGCGTGAAAATGGTAATCCGTCACCACATTGTAGAGGTGTGCCTTCAGGCGTTTTTTTTCAATCAAATGGGAAACCACGCCCGCCGGCATGAAATGTGTGCAGACAATAGCATCGGGTTTCATATCCTTGATGTATTTGACCAGCGGAAGCGTATTGGGGAGATCGAGCAAAAGGCGCACCTGATCGCTTCTCCAGGGGTCATTCATGCTTTCATACCACCAGCCCAGAAACTTTGGGGCAGCCGAGGAAAGCGTGGCGTAAAGATCGCTGTAGAATTGCTTATAAAGCACATTCGTGTGCTCGAGGGCGTCATCATAAATGACCTCTTCCACTTCCGGTCTGCTGCGGAATTCTTTTGCAAGTGCCTTGGCGCACAGGACGTGACCGGAACCAACCGAAGCCGACATGATCAAAATTCGTTTGTTCATTGAGTAAAGGCGGTGTGTGGCAGGCAGTTTAACAGGCTCATTCCATTTTCAAGAGAAACATTCGCATTTTAATATTCGGATATTCTGCACATGATTCGTATCTCACCAATGACTCTCGCTTATATTTTGCAAATGACAGGTGTTGCTGTCTTCGCCTGTAGCGGTGCACTTTCTGCCGGTCGGAAAAGCCTTGATGTCGTCGGGGTTATCGTTATTTCATTTTCCACGGCGGTGGGTGGAGGGACACTCCGGGATTTATTGCTGCAGCGAAATATTTTCTGGCTGGCGGATCCGGTTTATCTCTGGGTCTGCATTGGCGCCGGGGCGTTGACCTGGCTCTATGCGTCCTTCTGGCCCTTGCCGCAGCGAACGCTGCTTTTCGCGGATGCCTGTGGTCTTGGATTATTTGCAATCAGCGGTGCACAGATTGCCGAGCAGTTCGGACATTCCGTCGTTATTTCCTGCATCATGGGTGTCATTACCGGCGTGGCAGGCGGCGTATTGCGCGATGTGCTTTGCGGAGAGATTCCGCTTATTTTCCGCAAAAGTGAACTCTATGCGAGTGCGGCGATGCTGGGGACGATTGTCTATTTTTCACTGAAGGCGCTGTCTATTTCCACGGCGATTGCTTCGCTCGTTGGAATAGGGGTTATCACTTTATTGCGTTGCGCTGCGCTGATCTTTGGGTGGCACTTGCCGGTGTTTCACTTTCGCGAACAAAGCGGAAAATCACCAGGCGGGTATTAGTCGGGTTTGCCCTGCGTTTCGCCTGAAAATAAAATCAGGAATAGACATGCCGAGGGCGTGCGAATCGCAGAACTAACCTTCCAATACCTTTAGCGCCATGGGTGCGATAGCCCGGGGAATTTCCACGCGGGGCGCTTTATTCTGAATAAGCTGGGCAGCAAGAAGCGTGACCCAGCGGCGCGAGCATTCTACTTTTTGTGGAATGAAGTAGGAGCGGTCCTCGGTCTTCTCAATCGTATAATCCACGGTGAGATCAATGGCTGCCGTCTCGCCAACGAGATTTGCAGAAATTGCCACAGAGCGGGTTTTTGCGTCAAGATTCAGACGGATGATTTCTCCAAGATCCTTAAACTTGTGATTTAAAAGTGCCTTGAGTGCGGTATTTGCCAGTAATCCATTCATAAAATTTCGGGTAGTCGGTTGATTGCTCAGCTGCTTTTTTTCTCAGCAGCGTCGAGCTTCTTTATGTATTTGGCCGGATCTTTTTGAAATGCCTTATAGCAACGCTTGCAGCAAAGTTCGACAGTTTTGCCCTCATATTGAAATACGTAAGGCTTTCCCTCATTAAGATTGTCACCGGAGACGATGCACGTCGTGACTGGGTATTTAGCCGGGTCTGCGGCGTGGGAAGCCGACAGGGAAAGTGCCATCACGACGATGGCGGCAAGGTGTTTCAATTTCATGAGCTGACGTAAGTTACGATTAAACGCAAAATACGCCACTGTTTTGATGAAAAAGCTGCACTTCCCGCCGACGGAGTGAACCGAGGGCGGGAGAGTGAAATTAGTGTGCAGAACCCTGCCAGTCGCTACCGCAGGGGCCGCCACCTGTGACGACTTCCACCGAGGAGACGATTTCCTGCTGCATGTTCACCACGGGGTGGCATTGCTGGGTCAAAAATTCGGTATTCTCATCGACATAGTGGCCGATGAAGGTCCTGCGCCAACGATCCTTGGAGCGATTAGGGCCCGAGCCGTGAATCAAATGACCGTGAAAGAATAGAGACTCGCCGCGTTTGACGGGAACGGGAATCGGCTTTTTATCACGCGGGAAATGGGAGATATGGCTATCAGACATACCCATCCAGCGGTCGGTCTTATTTTTTGGGCACAGGATTTCATAATGATTGGAGCCGGGCACTACGGACATACAGCCGTTTTCGATATCCGCATCATCAATGGGAGTCCAAACCCCGATACAAACCGCGGGGGATGCCATCAAATAGAAATTATCCTGGTGCATGCCATGGCCGCGGCTTCCCGGTGGCTTGTAGTAATACATGGTCTGAGTGCCCAAGGGCTCTTTACCAAACAGCCCCCGCAAAATATCAACAACCTTTGGATTGGTGAACCAGTCCATTACCTTTTTGCTATGACGGTGCGGGAACAT